>PGZG01000029.1 GCA_002840115.1 Gammaproteobacteria bacterium HGW-Gammaproteobacteria-14
CGCCCACTCCGGCAGCACCGGCTCCGCCGACGGCGGCGTTGTTTTCCATAGTCACGTTATTAATAACAACGTCAGCACGAGAGTTAACAAACACGGCACCGCCGCCACCAAGTCCACCACCGCCACCGTCAGCACCATCGCCGCCTTGGGCCAAGCCCTGGGCTAACACCAGATCATTCAAATTGACGAGGATGCGAGGGCCGCCCGCATCCTGACTGGCACCGATCAGCAGCAAGCGGTGCTGATCCGCGCCGCTGAGCGTGAACTGATTGCCACGTAACGTGACACTATTAAGAATGGGCGGCAGAGGGGATGTCAGAGTGATATCGCTGGAGAACTGAATAAAATGCGTACCCGCAGTCCCATTGACGGTTTCAATGGCAGCCCGCAATTCTGCTTCTGTACTCACGGTAAAGTTCAAGGCCAGCGCAGGTCTGACCATAACAAGCAAAAGCAAAAAACAAACAGCCATACGCAGCAAAGCGAAAGAGGTCTTAGGCATGGGGGTTCGCCCTAATTGTTGTTATGTTTCCGGTCTACTGCCGGCGGATTAAGGCGATAGTAGTATTATTCCCTCTCTATTTACCAGTGCGAGCCCGATAGCAACCTCGGCTGTCAGCCCTCAATCTCCAATGCTTCCGCCAACGTCGCCACCGCATGAACTTCCATGCCAGAAATGGGAGCGCGGGGCGCATTTGCTTTGGCCACGATGGCGCGGCGAAAACCATGTTTGGCCGCCTCTTGCAGACGATCCTGGCCTTGCTGAACGGGCCGAATCTCTCCAGACAGGCCAACCTCACCAAATACCATCAAGTCTCTCGGTAAAGGGCGATCGCGAAAGCTCGATACCATCGCCAGCAACAACGCCAAATCGGCGCCGGTTTCGACAACTTTTACACCGCCTACCACATTGGCAAATACATCCTGATCGCCGAGCTGGATGCCGCCATGACGATGCAACACCGCCAGCAACATCGCCAATCGGTTTTGCTCCAAACCAACACAAACCCGGCGGGGGTTTCCAAGATGACTTTGGTCCACCAATGCCTGCAATTCAACCAGCAGTGGTCGCGTGCCTTCCCAAACAACCGTTACTAGTGAGCCAGAGGCAACCTGTTCGGCCCGATTTAAAAAAATTGCCGACGGATTTTTTACCTCCCGCAAACCTTCACCGGTCATACCGAAAACACCGAGTTCATTAACGGCGCCAAAACGGTTTTTTAATCCGCGCAGAGTGCGGAACCGAGCATCCGCAGAGCCTTCCAACATTAAGGAGCAGTCGATCATATGCTCAAGCACTTTAGGCCCCGCCAAAGTGCCATCTTTAGTCACATGCCCGACCAATAACAGCACCATTCCTGTTTGCTTTGCATAACGGGTTAACACCGCGGCACCTTCTCGCACCTGAGCAACACTACCGGGGGACGATTGCAGTCCGGCCAAATACATCACCTGTATAGAATCAATAACCAGCAGCTTCGGGTTTTCCTTGCGCGCCAATTCAAGAATGCGCTCAACATCGGTTTCAGCTGCCAGCCGCAAACCATCACGGGGTAGCTTCAAACGATCTGCACGCATAGCAATCTGCGCTGGCGACTCTTCGCCGGTGACATATAGACATGGCAGGGTTTTCGCCAATTGACACATCACTTGCAGCAACAGTGTGGATTTGCCCGCCCCAGGGTGGCCACCAATCAGAATCGCCGACCCCGGCACCAGCCCACCACCAAGCACCCGATCCAGCTCACCAATGCCGGTAACAATACGCGGCGTATCCGCCAACTCAATTTCATCAAGACGACGGACGCTGGACAGCTCACCAGCATAGCCGCTGCGATCCGCACTGCGTGACACCGGCATCGCCGGGTCTGTCACAAACTCACTGAGAGTATTCCATGCACCACAAGCCGGGCACTGTCCCTGCCACTTAGGGAAGTCAGCTCCACAGTCGGTACAAACATAAGCGACTTTACGCTTGGCCATTACTGCCCCGATAAACAGAGAAAAGAAACAACGAAGAATGCGATAACAAAAGTGCCGCAATACCCCTTACAAACAAGAACAGACTACAGATAGCAGCGCTCTGGTCTGGACGTCATACGGCAGAACAGTTCATAACTGATCGTACCGCAATGGCGCGCCACCTCATCCACACTGACGTGATCACCCCACAGCTCCACCTCATCACCAACCGCCGTCTGCGGCAGTTCAGTGACGTCAATCGTAATCATATCCATGGATACGCGACCAACCAGCAGCGATCGTCGCCAGACACTGTCAGCATTGGCTACTGCCACCGGGGTTCCAGACGGAGCATGGCGCGGATAGCCATCACCATAACCGATAGAGACCACAGCAATACGGCTATCCTTTGATGCCGTCCAGGTACAACCATAACCAACCGAGTCTCCGGATGGCACGTCATTAATTGCGATGATCCGCGCACTAAGACGCTGGGTCACCGCCAAACCAAGCCCCTGAGCGTTACGATCAGCAAACGGCGAAGACCCGTACAGCATAATCCCCGGCCTCACCCGCGCCCCCAGACTATCCGGATAACGAAATAGTGCAGCAGAGTTGGCGGCAGAAAAGGGTACCCCGTATTCCATCGCAGCCGTCGTTAACCGCTGCAACTGCAATACGCTAAGCTCATCCGACTGATTGTCCGCGCAGGCAAAATGCCCTGCCACACCGGAGATGAACACCTGCTGGCAAGCACGGATACGTTGCACATAGTGAGCGAGGTGAGAAAGAGGCAAACCCAACCGGTGCATACCGGTATCCAGCTTTAACCAAACATTAACCGGCGCCGGCAACACCGTGCTTTCTAGTAGCCTAATTTGCCACTCACTATGCAAGACCAGTTCGCAGTGACTGGCCGCCGCCTCGCGTAACTCTTCCGCATCAAAACAACCTTCAAGCAACATGACAGGCTGCAAAATACCCTCAGCACGCAGCTGCAGAGCCTCATCAAGCAATGCCACCCCAAAACCGCTGACTTCGCCAACCAGAGAGCTGGCCACAAAACCAAGACCATGGCCATAACCATTAGCTTTAACCATGGCAAATACTGACGCCGCACCGGCTAACTGCGCGGCGCGACGAGCATTTTGTTTGAGTGCATGGGAGCGTAACTCCAGACGAGTGCCTCGCATCGGCTTACTCGTTAGAGCTGTACTGCTGATAATATTCAGGGGCGAGGTCATCAAAGCGGGTAAACTCACCACGGAACGCCAATCGCACACTACCGATCGGGCCATTACGTTGCTTGCCGATAATCACCTCCGCAATTCCCTTCTCTTCGGATTTCTCCTTGTTGTACACCTCGTCCCGATAGAGAAAAATAATCAAATCCGCGTCCTGCTCAATAGCTCCGGACTCACGAAGATCTGACATTACCGGGCGCTTGTTTGGGCGCTGCTCCAACGAGCGGTTAAGCTGCGACAAGGCCACCACCGGCACGCTCAGCTCTTTTGCAAGGCTTTTCAAAGACCGGGAAATTTCTGAAATTTCATTCACCCGGTTTTCTACGCCCGGCACCTGCATCAACTGCAGGTAATCGACCATAATCAGGCCCAGCTCGCCACCACACTCCCGCGCCACTCGGCGGGCACGCGCACGAATTTCAAGAGGACTGAGTGCCGGCGTATCGTCAATAAAAAATTTCTGCGGAGTTAACAGCTGCATTGCCGAAGCAATGCGAGTCCAGTCGTCCTGCGTCAAACGACCAGAAAGAATGTTACGCAAATTAATCCGGCCAAGGGATGCCAGCATACGCATCACAATACTTTCCGCCGGCATCTCCATGGAGAACACCAACACTGGTTTACCGCTTTTTATCGCCACGCTTTCACACATATTCATGGCGAAAGTGGTTTTCCCCATGGAAGGGCGAGCCGCCACAACTACCATATCCGAAGGCTGTAACCCGGCGGTCATTTTGTCCAGCTCATCGAAGCCAGTGGAAACACCGGTGACCGGCTGCTTATTACGAAACAGCTCTTCAATCCGGCCCACCGCATTAGTGAGCACATCTTTGATCGCTCGCGGACCACTGCCCTTTTGCATTTGTTCAGCGATGCCAAAAATCCCGGACTCCGCTTCATCAAGAATTTCCGAGCTATTGGAACCTTTGGGGTTGTAGGCGCGATCACAGACCTGATTGGAAACCGTGATCAGCTGACGCAACACCGAGCGCTCCCGAACAATATCGGCATAAGCAGCAATATTGGCGGCACTGGGCGTATTACGCGCGAGGTCACTCAGATAGGCAACGCCACCGGCGCTGTCGAGCTGACCGAGCTGCTGCAATGCCTGGGAAACGGTGATCATATCCCGCGGCTGGTCCTGCTCACTGAGCTGGGCCAGCACCTTGAAGATCAGCCGATGCTCCTTGCGATAGAAATCCTGTTCACCCACCCGCTCCGCCACATTATCCCAGGCGTCCTCGCTCAACATAAGGCCACCCAATACGGCCTGCTCCGCCTCAACAGACTGGGGAGGCAGCTTCAGGGAGTCGGGCAAATGCTGATCAATATTCAGGGGTTCACTCATCGCAAAGACACTGGCTAGACAGGACCAAAAGAAAAACGGGCACTGCCATCACTGGCAGTGCCCGCATTGTGTCACCTGCTCCCCGAAGGGGCAAAGGCTTATTCCTCTGGCAGCTTACTCCGCGGGAACGATAGCCAGCTTGATGGTCACGGTCAGCTCACTGTGCAGCTGAACATCAACCTCAAACTCGCCGGTGTTACGCAGCGCACCATTAGGCAGCTTAACCTCAGCCTTCTCGACCTCAACACCGGTCTGAGCCGTGATGGCCTCAGCGATGTCACGGGTGCCGACAGAGCCGAACAGCTTGCCTTCGTCGCCAGCCTTGGATGCGAGAGTGACTGCCGCTTCCTGCAGCTTCTCCGCACGAGCCTGAGCCGCCGCCAGCTGTTCTTCAGCCTGCTTCTGCAGCTCAACGCGACGCGCCTCCACAGTGGCCAGATTATCCTTGGTCGCCGGCAGTGCTTTGCCCTGCGGGATCAGGAAGTTACGGCCATAGCCTGCGCGCACGTCAACAACCGTGCCGAGGTCGCCCAGGTTCTTGATTTTTTCAAGCAGAATAATTTGCATTATCAGTCTCCCCGGACTCAGTTATCGTGGCTGTCGGAGAACGGCAGCAGGGCCAAATAACGGGCCTGCTTGATCGCCTGAGCCAGCTGACGCTGGTAGCGCGCGCTAGTGCCGGTAATACGGCTCGGCACGATCTTGCCGGTTTCGGTGATGTAACCCTTCAGGGTTTCCAGATCTTTGTAATCAATCCGATCAACGCCTTCTGCGCTGAAACGGCAAAACTTGCGACGACGATAAAAACGGGGCATGGGTCTTCTCCTGAGAATCGCTTGCCGAAATACGTTTAGTCGAGATGATCCAACTGCTCAATGTGCAACTCCAACCGGTCCTGCGCTTCCCCCCGATGGCCGCTGCGGGCAATAAAGCCGCTCGCCTGAACCTGACTGCCTTCGCGAATACGCGCGGCGGCCTCGATTCTCTGCTGCCCAACTAGTATCAGCGCTATGCGCGCCTCAACGGCTCGGGGCTGCCCGGCTTGTTGTTGCCGGGAGCGGTGCTCAAGCCAGATTCTCTGTCTCGGGACACCCGCCGGGGTAATGCGTACCGGTTCGATGGCAACCACCTGGCCGGTCAAAACACAGTGGTTCTGCACTGATCGGGTCAGGCGGACACCTCCTCCTTCTCGTTAGCCTTCGCCAGCAGCGAGGCTTCAGTGACCGCATTGTCGCGACGCATCACGAGATTACGGATCACGGCATCGTTGAAACGGAAGGCATTTTCCAGCTCTTTCAGAGTCTCGCCGTCACATTCGATGTTCATAAGTACATAGTGAGCCTTGTGGATCTTGTTGATCGGGTAGGCCAGCTGACGGCGCCCCCAGTCCTCAAGGCGGTGGATGGTGCCTTTGGCGTCCTTGATCAGCGCGCTATAGCGCTCGATCATGGCCGGCACCTGCTCGCTCTGGTCCGGGTGGACCAGGAAAACAACTTCATAATGGCGCATTATCTGCTCCCTGTGGTTTCGGCAGCCTCCCGCAACAGGCGGTGAGGCAAGGAGCCGGGGGGCCTGAATGCCTGCAAAGGCACTCCAGAGTCCTCCGGGGGCGCGGATTCTAGCGCACCGGGCCTGCGCACTCAAGTACGGAAACGTTGCCTGCTTCCTGACAAACCCGTATCCTTCGGTTGAGCGTCTGGAAATCCATAACAATAGAAAACAACAATGGTGACGCAGCCATGGACTTTAGCTTTCGCAGATTACTGATTGCCCTTTTTGTTACCGTCGGAACGGCCGCCCCTGCTCACGCGGAGGAGTGCGCTGCGCCGCTGGATATTGGCATCAAACCGGACATGACTGCCTACGCCGACTACTCTGATTTTCTAGTCGCCGTAATGGAGTTCAAGGCCCGCGCAGACGCTCTGGAAAAGCATCAAGGCGCCTGCCCGCAGCTTTATGCCACTGAACCTCCACCCGCGGTTACTTCGGAAACTCTGGCCAGCGCCCTGCAACGCTCACGGAATCAGGCCCAGTTTGACTACAACATCCATCAAACCTGGTATGACCGAAGCACCTCGCGAACATTCGGTCTTCCCGGCATGGCCAACAATGTATTGTCGAGCCAAATCATCGGCACTTCGTTAAGAATACTTGAAGACGGCCCGCTGGATCCGTCAACACAGGCCATTGTCCTGACCCTTGGCAGCCCCCTTGGCGGCCTTGAAGACGGCGCCGTAGCCGTGGATCTGGTCAACGCTCAATTTGAGCAATTGGGTCTGGAGCGAGAACAACAGGTGCGCCTGGCTTTTATTGAGGCAGAAGCGGACCTGCAACCCTCACAAATCATTGTTGCCAGCATCGGCCAGTTGCGACTTACCTACAGCGAAGGCCAGCTCCTCAAGGTCCGTGGGCGAGTGCTCGGGCAAAGCTGCGGTATTAACTGCAGCGGCTTTTAGGCCACCGATTCTGATGCGCAGCACAGCGCGAGCCGCAATCATTACTCTGGCGATGACCTCCTTCATGGGGGTCACTCAGGCAACCGCATCTTCCTTATCGGAACGCCCCAAAATAGAAAACTACCAAGACAGGGATGCCTTTATTGCAGACATCCTTGCCTGGCGCGAGATGCAAGCTCTCGCCCTCCCGAAACTGCCCGACCAGAGCGCCAGCAGCGCTCACAACAATAACAACGATGACCCCTACGACCCGGACGACTGGCATCGCATCAATGGCCCGGAGAATCTGGATATGGCGGTACGCAAAGCGCTGGGTTATGAGCAACCCCACTACCGCGAACCATTGCGCTTCAATCGCACCACCCACGTAAGCTTCCCGCTGGAACAACTCCCGAGCGAAACCATGTCCATTAATGCGGTAGGAGATATTCTCGACGCCTCAGCCGCAGCAGTCCCAAACCCGAGCGACACGACCACCGACACCGGCGAGTTACTGTTTAATAAAATTGACGGGTTCAAACTTCCTGCCGCACCGACTGACTCCATTCAAGCGCCCGCCCGAAACATTTCTGATGTTGTCTTGCGGCCTCGCTAGAAAACCCTGGAAGCCTCAAACTCAGACCTTTCTCGCCGCCAGCAATTGATACAGAACCACCGCAGTGGCCACGGAAACATTGAGGCTCTCCACCTCACCCCGCATGGGAATTTCAATCAGATAATCACACTTCTCACGGGTGCTACGGCGCATGCCGTCACCCTCCGCCCCCATAACCAGCGCCAATGCACCGCCTGCAGAGAACTCAAATAACGACTGGCTATGCTCGCCAAGGGCCGTGCCCACCACCCATACCCCACGCTCGCGCAATAGCTCAAGCACGCGAGACAAATTGCCAATCTCAAAATAGGGCACCGACTCCGCCGCGCCCACCGCACTGCGGCACGCCGTGGGAGTCAAACCACAAGCATGGCGGCGCGGGACAATCACGGCATCGACACCAGTGGCATCGGCACTACGCAAGCAGGCGCCAAGATTATGGGGGTCGGTAACGCCGTCCAGCACCAGCAATAACGGGTCCGGACGCACCTTATCAAGATGAGCAAACAGGGCGTTGTCATCACCGACAACGCGAGGACGAGCTCTGGCAACGACTCCTTGATGCTGTGGGCCGGCATGTTTTTCCAGCACTTCCCGTCGGGCACGCTGGGGGCGAATACCCAGCCGTAGCGCCTCCGAACAAAGCGCCTCAAGGCGCTCTTCGCCGCGCTCCGCCCGGGAGTCCTGCACAAACAATTCCAGCACTGCCTCCGGACGGTGTCGCAGAATAGCTTCCACCGCATGGTAACCGGAATACATCAAGGGCTTACTCATGCGGGCTTCCGGCCACCCCGATTACGACTACGGCGGCGAGCCGGTTTTTTAGCGGCCGTCGCTGCTGGCTCAGCGGTTGCAGATGGCTTCTTGGACGCCGGGCTAGCCGAAGACTTTCCGGAGGCTTTCGCGCCGGACTTACCTGCAGGCTTGCCCCCCGCAGGTTTACCGCGACCCGCGGAGCCAGACTTACCCTTGCCCTTCCCACCCCCGGCACCTTTGTCCGGGAAGTGTCCTGCGGCAATTTGTTCGCGCACGTTCTGGCGCTTGGCCTTCAGCTTACCCACCACCATCAGATCGATTTTGCGGTCCTCAACATTGACCGCCGCAACCTTAACGCGCACCTGATCGCCCAGACCATAACGCTGCCCAGAGGATTCGCCGACTAGCACATGCCGCACCGCATCATGTTTGTAATAGTCGCTATCCAAATTGGCAACATGCACCATACCCTCGATAAACAAATCACCGATCTGAATAAACAGGCCGAAGGCAGCGACACCACTGACAACGCCATCGAACTCATCACCCAAGTGCTGCTGCATATATTGGCACTTCAGCCACTGCACCACATCACGGGTCGCATCATCCGCACGGCGCTCTGTCAGCGAGCAATGCTCGCCAAGAGCAACCATTTGCGCAGGGCTATAGGGCAGCGCATGTTTTTTCGCAATGCCGCGCATGCGGGCAATCAGCCCCGGACCACCCACCACCTGATTACCACCTTCGCCGCTACGAATCAGATAGCGAATGGCGCGATGCACCAGCAAATCCGGGTAGCGTCGAATAGGCGAAGTGAAATGAGTGTAAGCCTTGTAGGCAAGACCAAAGTGACCTTTGTTCTCTGCTTCGTACTTGGCCTGAGTCAACGAACGCAGCATCACCGTTTGAATCACTTCCCGGTCCGGGCGACCACTGATGGCCGTGGTCAGCTTGCGGAACATTGCCGGCGTTGGCTCACCCTGCCTCTCCGACCAGTCGATGCTAAGACCCAGAGGACTAATAAATTGCTGCAAAGACTTCAGCTTCTCTGGCTTCGGCGCTTCATGATTGCGGAACAAGGCAGGCAGTCCTGATTTTTCCAGCAGCCGAGCGGCGCAAATATTCGCCGCCAACATCGCCTCTTCAATCATCTTGTGAGCGACGTTGCGCACCACCGGCTCAATAGCACTGATCTTGCGGCTTTCGTCGTACACAATTCGGGTTTCCGTGGTTTCGAAATCAATGGCTCCACGTTCATCCCGCTGGCTACGCAACGCATGATACAGATCATAAAACTGGTGCAGCATGGTTTTGCTAGGGCCATCAATACGACCGGCAAGACTGCGCGCCAATGGCCCTTCCGGCGCCTCCAGCAAAGCCCCCACCTGCGTATAGGTCAGTCGGTGGTGAGAGCGCATAACACCCTCACCGAACTGAAACTTGGTAATCTTTCCGCTAGCCGCGATTTGCATCTCGCAGAATTGGCAAAGCCGATCAATATGCGGGTTTAGCGAACACAATCCATTGGAAAGTTTTTCCGGCAACATCGGAATAACGCGACGCGGGAAATACACCGAGGTGCCTCGAACCTGCGCCTCTTCATCCAGTGGTGATCCCGGTGTGACGTAATGAGAAACATCGGCAATAGCAACAATCAAACGCCAACCGCCACGCTTACGCGCCTCCACATACACCGCATCATCAAAGTCACGGGCATCTTCGCCATCGATAGTGACCAACGGCAAGTCACGAAGGTCGATACGTCCCTGCTTATCGGCTTCCTGAACTTCTTCCGGAATAGCTTCAGCCTCGGCCTCAACTTCCTCGGGCCAGACAAAAGGAATATCGAAATTGCGTACGGCAACTTCCACTTCCATACCTGGTTCATCCGGAGAGGCAATAATCTCCTCCAGCTCCACCAGCACCTGCTTGTCCCGATCCGGATACTGCACAATGCGGGTGCGGATATGATCGCCAGGACTGGGCTTCAAACCATTCAATTCGGTGATTAACACTTCGCGCGCCAATCGGCGGTTTTGCGGCGCCAGAAAATGGACGCCGCCCTCTGGCTGATAGACACCCACCAGATCCGTGGTGCCGCGCTCAACAATCTCAACAATCCGAGCCTCACGCTTGCCAAAGCGATTGCGACCTTCGGAGCTGACCAAAACCCGATCACCATCAAGCACGTTTTGCATCTGACGAGGAGACAGGAACAAGTCTTCGGCACCTTTTTCATCGGTGACCAGAAAACCGAAACCATCGCGATGCCCCTGAACGCGACCAGCAATAAGGTTCATGCGTTGCACCGGGCCAAAACGGCCGGCCCGGTTTCGGACCAGCTGACCATCCC
Source organism: Gammaproteobacteria bacterium HGW-Gammaproteobacteria-14 (assembly GCA_002840115.1). Taxonomy (GTDB): domain Bacteria; phylum Pseudomonadota; class Gammaproteobacteria; order Pseudomonadales; family Alcanivoracaceae; genus PGZG01. The sequence continues at coordinate 10,715 of PGZG01000029.1, forward strand.
GGATCATCGCCCGCAGGCGGCGCTCGAAAGCGATTTCAGACTCCTCCCCGGAAACAGATAACAACACCAGCAACTCTTCCATTGAGAGCGGACTGGATTGTTCATCAAGTACCTGGAGGATAAGTTCACGACTGGGGACCGGATTGTCGTATTTTTCCGCCTCTCGGGAGGCGTGAGGGTCCTGATAGCGTTTTTTCTTTGCCATATGGCGAGAGTGACTTCCTTGCGTAGTAGAGAAACGGCGGGGCCTGAAGGGCCGCAACCAGAGTAGAAACTGCCCCCAGCTTAACCGATACCCGGCAGAATCTGTAGTGAACATGCAATTAAGCCGTCTGGCGGCGTTGACAATGGGGTTCCATACACTAGAATAGCCGCGCTCTGGCAACAGAGATTCAACACCTGCCGAGGTGGTGAAATTGGTAGACACGCTAGCTTCAGGTGCTAGTGCTCGAAAGGGCGTGGAGGTTCAAGTCCTCTCCTCGGCACCAATTAAGGAAGGGCTCCCTACGGGAGCCTTTTTTGTTTCTCGGTCGGACTGCCGGCCAACGCCGAAACATGACCAACTCACAGACCCTCACTACATTTAGCGCAACCACAGCCGCATAAAAAACGGGCCCAAAGGGCCCGTTTTTTGGCAAGGACGCCGGATCAAGGCGCTTGTCTTGCCTCTTCTTCCTCTCGCTGGATCTCCATCAGGCGCTCCAGCTGTTCGCGCTCCAGGTTGATCTTCTGGCCCGGCAGAATCAGATCCGGGTTTTCCAGATCCGGTGTCAGCCACCAGATTTCCTGCCAACGCTCAGGATCACCCAGGAACTCACCTGCCAGATCCCACAGGGTGTCACCGGTGCGTACTGCATGACTACGGAAGGGCTCTTGCACCGGCTCCTCACCAGGCTCAAGCACCGTGTTCAGTACAGCATCGCCCTCATACACCCACAGAGCTGCCAGTGGCTGCGGTTGACCCGGAGAGAACATCATCTCCTGCAGCACATTATGTGTTGCATAGGACAATGCAGGACCCGCCTGAGATGCGCGGCGCTCCAGCTCACCAAAGCCTGCCATCACATAGGCGGATGCATCCGCTGCTGTGCCACTCAGGAACTTCGGCTCCAAATTGCCGCCAATGACCCAAGTGTTAAACACAATGAGGCCGGGAACAAAGCCAAGCTCTTCAAAGCGCTCGGCCGTACCCACCAGATGAGCAGACACTGCATAGTCGTCGAACGCACCGGCGCCGATACCCATCAGGTCACCCACCTGCACCCTAATCGGCTGCTCCGTGGTACCAACCAGACCGGCGATGGCGCGGATCTCAAGATCCTGCTCTGCGATCACATGCACCGGCTCCTGCTCTGGCAACAGACCCGCACTGTAGTCCACATCCCAGCCAGAGAAGATTGAGTTGGCTGCGATCAGACGCACGTTGTAACCCTGAACTGCCGGCGGCGGAACATTGGCCGGGTTATTCAGGAAGTTCGGGTTGTTGTTCAGTGCAGCCAACAGGTTATCAAACACGTCCTGACGACCCAGATAGATGTTGCCGGCAATCTGGCGGGTTTCAACGCCATTACCGAAGTCGAAGTCGTAACTCTCGCCCGCTGCTTCGCCGGTGGTGTAGACCACCACATCACCTACGCCGTTGCCGTTAGCATTCGCCGTGACGTTATAGAGAATCACGTCACCGCGAACCGCATCCAGACCTTCTGCCAACACCACGTCACCCGTGATGTTATCCGCACCAATCAACACGCTGCCGTCGGCAATGATCGCTGTACCCGGATCCATAACCACGTTACGGGCTTCCAGAATCACCAGATCACCTTCGAAGGCACCGCCACGCTCTACCAGGAAGGTGGCGCCATTGGTAAAGATCACATCAAAGCCCTGGCCTGGACGGAAGACCACACGACCTGCGCCGCTTTCATCGGCATCGATAACAATGTTACCGCTACGACCCTGCAGCACGATCACACGATCTGCCTGCGCCTGAACAGAACCATCGATAAGCACGTTACCGGTGACTTCCACGGAACCGGTCAGCGGCTCACCGACATTCTCTGCAAGCATAGTAACGCCAGCATCAACGTAGATGGTGCCTGCGTAGGAGGAACCAAACTCACCCGCACGAACGATGAGAGTGTCATCACCCGCGGCAGATACCGCACCCACTTGAACATCATTTGCAAAGCGGATGCTGCCGTCATGAGTTACATCGGTGCCATCATCCTGACGCAGGGTCACCAGCTCCACGGTGCCAGTGGAGAACAAGCCGTACACATTTTCCGCCCAACCATCCGGGAAGAAGGTGTTCAGGTCATCCACCCAGCTTGGTGCTGGCTCGCCCTGACGATCGATCGTAATCGTTTCGACAACAATCACATCATCCACTGCAGACACATTACGCAGCGAGGCAACGATATCGAGGTTGGCATCTTCGTTGGCGCCTGGTGTTGCAACACCCGGAGCCAGACCGAACAGACCAGTACCGATCACATTCATGCTGTCCGCGAACACTTGCATGCCGAGGTCGCCGCCGGTAACAACGACCAGGTCGTCCGCCGTCAGGCTCAGACCCGGACCAACACCAACGTTGAGGTAACGGTTACCCGTAGCACCATCAACAAAGCCACCGCGACCCGCCTCAAGACGCATCCACTGTGCTTCCAGAGTCACGCCACCAGCGCCAGCGCCAACACCTTCGTTGAGCGACAGGTTGCCGTTCTCGGCAAGCAGCTGCAGGTTGCCTTCAAAACCGGTACCGGCAAACGCCAGACCTTGAGCCGACAAACCTTCGTCGTTGCGCACCCACACCGAGGAGGTGTTTTCAGCGCTGTTCGCGGCTGGCAAGTTAAAGGTCACCGTCACCGAACCACCGGCACTGCGGTTATCAATCCCCACGGTGCCCGCTTCGCTGAGCGTCACTTCGATCAAGCTGTCCACTTCTGTAGTCAGGCGCTGATCCACATCCGGATC
>PGZG01000030.1 GCA_002840115.1 Gammaproteobacteria bacterium HGW-Gammaproteobacteria-14
AATCGTCGCCGGGGGTTTCGACGAGATATCGTAGGTCACCCGAGAAATTCCCGGAATTTCATTAATGATGCGGCCGGAAACCTTTTCCAGGAAATCATAGGGAAGATGCGCCCAACGGGCGGTCATAAAGTCGATGGTTTCCACCGCCCTCAATGCCACCACATATTCATAACGGCGAGCGTCACCCACAACACCCACGGATTTGACCGGCAGGAACACAGCAAACGCCTGGCTGGTTTTGTGATACAAACCTGCGGCATACAGCTCTTCAATAAAAATCGCATCTGCCAGTCGCAAGGTGTCTGCGTATTCTTTTTTCACCTCACCCAAAATCCGCACGCCAAGGCCTGGACCGGGGAATGGGTGGCGATACACCATATCGTAGGGCAAACCCAGCTCAAGACCGATTTTGCGCACCTCGTCCTTGAACAGTTCACGTAGCGGTTCTACCAACTTCAGAATCATGTTGTCTTTCAAACCACCAACATTGTGATGGGATTTGATCACATGGGCTTTGCCGGTTTTACTGGCAGCGGACTCAATCACATCCGGATAAATAGTTCCCTGCGCCAACCACTGCGCATCTTTCAACTTGGCCGCTTCCGCTTCAAAAATATCAATAAACGCATTGCCGATAATTTTCCGCTTTTTCTCTGGATCACTTTCACCGGCCAATCGGGACAGGAAGTATTCTTCGGCATCCACGCGAAGAACCTTAACACCCATATTCTGGGCAAACATTTCCATAACCTGATCGCCCTCCCGGTGCCGCAGCAAACCATTATCAACAAACACGCAGGTTAACTGGGTACCGATGGCGCGATGCAGTAGTGCCGCTGTCACTGAAGAATCCACGCCACCGGAGAGGCCAAGAATCACTTCATCGTCACGTACCAGCTCACGAATTTGCTCAATAGCGTCTTCAATAATATTGTCTGGCGTCCACAGTTTTTCGCAGCCACAGATATCACGGACAAAGCGTTCCAGCATACGCCCGCCCTGTAATGTATGGGTTACTTCAGGGTGGAACTGAACGCCGTAGAAACGGCGCTCATCGTTTGCCATACCGGCAATCGGGCAGGATTCCGTGCTGGCGGTGGCCACAAAACCAGCAGGCACCGTGCCCACACGATCGCCATGACTCATCCAGACATCCAGAAACTCAGCGCCGCCTTCCTCGTGGTCAATAATACCGTCCAGCAACCGGCCGGCATTTTCCTTACGCACCCGGGCATAACCAAACTCATGCTTTTCGCCCGCAATAACCTTGCCACCCAGCTGTTCCGCCATGGTCTGCATGCCGTAACAGATACCCAACAGCGGTACGCCCTGTTCAAAGACGCGAGCAGGCGCTCGTGGTGTCTGTGCCGCAGTCACGGTTTCCGGGCCGCCGGACAAGATGATCCCGGCCGGCGCGAAGGCACGAATTTCCGCCTCATCCATATCCCATGCACGAATCTCGCAGTACACACCAATTTCCCGAACACGGCGAGCGATCAACTGGGTGTACTGGGAGCCAAAATCGAGAATCAGGATGCGCTGGGCATGAATATCTTTCATGGCGGGTTCCGTAATGGCCAATAAGGCCTCAGTAATAAACTCAATCGGCCGGGGATGCCGGCCGATTGCGTGGTTCAATCAACAGTTAGATCAACCGATAGGATAATTCGGCGCTTCTTTGGTGATAGCTACATCATGGACATGGGACTCTTTCATCCCGGCATTAGTCACCTTGACGAACTGCGGCTTGGTACGCATCTCATCAATGTCCTTGCAGCCGGTATAACCCATCGAAGCCCGCAGACCACCCATTAACTGATGGACAATGGCGCTCATCGGCCCCTTATAGGGAACCCGCCCTTCAATACCTTCGGGCACAAGTTTTTCAACGCCGGCGGCACTGTCCTGAAAATAACGATCACTGGAGCCGGTTTTACCGCCCATGGCACCTATCGAACCCATGCCTCGATAAGCCTTGTAGTAGCCGCCCTGAAACAGCTCAACCTCACCGGGCGCTTCTTCCGTACCGGCCAGCAATGAACCAATCATTATGGCACTGGCACCAGCAGCGATTGCCTTGGAAATATCGCCGGAGAAACGCACACCACCATCGGCAATCAACGGAATATCATATTTTGCCAATGCATCAGCAACATCGGAAATTGCGGTAATTTGCGGCACGCCGATACCGGCAACAATACGGGTTGTGCAGATAGAACCCGGACCGATGCCCACTTTCACCGCATCAGCGCCGGCCTCCGCCAAAGCGCGGGCAGCATCGGCAGTGGCAATATTGCCGCCGATCACCTGCACCTGCGGATAGGTTTTCTTAACCCAGGCAACCCGGTCAATCACGCCCTGACTATGGCCATGGGCCGTGTCCACCACAATCACATCCACACCGGCCTCAACCAATGCGGCAACACGTTCTTCCGTGCCGGCTCCGGTACCCACCGCTGCCCCGACTCGCAGACGTCCCTGAGAGTCTTTACAGGCATTCGGATACTTAGCCGCTTTTTCAATATCCTTAACGGTAATCAGCCCGCGCAACTCACCTTTCTCATTAACCACCAGCACTTTTTCAATGCGATAGCGGTGCAACAAACCACGAACCTCATCCGCAGGAGTACCCTCACGCACCGTAACAAGACGATCCTTGCCGGTCATAATGGCTGACACCGGCTGGGTAAACTCAGTGACAAAACGGGTGTCACGACTGGTGACAATACCCAACACTTCGTCTCCCTGAACCACTGGCACACCGGAAATATCATGGGCAGTGGTAATGCGCAGCAATTCTGCCACGGTGGTATCCGGTGTTACCGTAATCGGGTCTTTTACCACGCCACTTTCAAATTTCTTGACCATGCGCACATGACGCGCCTGATCTTCGATTTCCATATTTTTGTGCAGGATGCCGATACCACCTTCCTGGGCCATACCGATGGCCAGACGGTGTTCAGTTACCGTATCCATCGCTGCAGAAATTAACGGAACATTGAGCGCTATAGATCGGGTCAGGCGTGACTTGAGGGAGACATCCTTGGGCAGAACTTCCGAATGAGCAGGAATCAGAAGAACGTCATCAAAAGTCAGTGCTTCTTGCACAATTCTGAGCATGGGGCACCGTTGGGGGGTGGAAAATCAAGGCGGAGATTATAGGCGACGAGGCCTATCCGGTGCTACCCTCCGTGCCATGAACCCGGACCTGAATCCCGCCCCCGAAGAACGTCGTATCTGGACCGTGAGCCGCCTTAATCTGGAGGCTCAGGGGCTGCTGGAAGGCGGTTTCCCGCTCATCTGGATTGAGGCGGAGCTGTCAAACCTGTCTCGACCAGCCTCCGGACACCTCTATTTCAGCCTCAAAGACGAGCGAGCTCAGGTCAGTGGGGCGATGTTCCGCAATCGCGCCCAGTTACTACGCTTTGCCCCTCGCAATGGCCTTCAGGTACTGGTGCGAGCCCGAGTCACGCTGTATGTGCCACGCGGTAACTACCAGCTGGTTATCGAGCACATGGAAGAGGCCGGCGAAGGCCGTCTGCGCCGGGAGTTCGAGGAATTACGCGACAAGCTCAAGTCAGAAGGGCTGTTCAGCGAGCAGCGTAAGCGTCCACTACCCCCCTTTCCGCAGCAAATCGGGATTATTACCTCCGCCAGTGGCGCAGCTCTGCGGGACATCCTGCAGGTTCTGCAGCGACGCAGTCCGCAACTACCCGTGCTGATCTACCCCAGTGCCGTACAGGGGCGGGAGGCGCCAGCCCAGCTAAGAGCCGCACTGGCCCTGGCCAATGCCCGTCAGGAGTGTGACGTACTGATTCTGGCTCGGGGTGGCGGCTCGCTGGAAGACCTCTGGGCATTTAATGACGAACAACTGGCCCGGGACGTGGCCGCCTCCTCGATTCCCGTGGTATCCGCCGTGGGTCATGAAATCGATGTCTCGCTAACAGACTATGTAGCGGACCTACGGGCACCCACCCCGTCAGCGGCGGCGGAACTGGTCAGTCCGGACCTCAGTGCCGTGGGCCAGCGACTACACACTCTGGGTCGACGTTTGGCCAGTCACATGCAGTCGCGACTGAACCGGGAACGGGAGCGTCTGGTTTGGCTGGGCAAACGGCTGGGCAAACCGCAGCAACAGATTGAGCAGGCGTCCCAACAGCTGGATGAGCTGGAATCACGCATGCGTCGCCACCTCAACCAACGACTGTCACTACCATCACAACGACTTGCGCAGCTGGAGCGCCGCTTGCACAGCCGCGATCCCCGTCATCAACTGGCGCAAAACGAATTGCGGTTGGCCAGTTTGCAACGGCGACTGGCGTTGCCGCTACCACGCACCCTGAAAGATCGACACAAGGACCTCCGGCAACTGGGCCAGCGACTCAATGCCGTTAGCCCGCTGGCCGTGCTCAGCCGTGGCTACAGCATTACCCTGCAAGACGGCGAAGCACTGCGCTCTGTAGCCAGAGTCCAGCCTGGTAGCACGTTGATCACACAATTACAGGATGGCGAGGTGCATAGCGTGGTTAGCTTAAACCCGGTCAATTCGAGTGCGGCAATCAAGAAGGTGTCAACGAAAGATAACGGGCCAGCAAACTAATCAACTCCCGGCGCTGAAAAGGCTTGGCAAGATACTCATCCATTCCCGCCTGCAAACACCGCTCGCGCTCACCGATTAATGCATTCGCGGTCAGCGCCACAAATGGCAGTCGTTTTTGCCCCGTACTGCGTTCATGCTCACGGTAACGACGCACCGCCTCAAGCCCGTCCATCACCGGCATCTGTATATCCATCAACACCACATCGGGAGTCGCTTTAGCTAGCTGGCGCAACGCATCTTCACCATCCATCGCACAGTCCACACTCAACCCGGCGGCTTGCAGCATATGCTGCGCCACCAACCGGTTCACTTCATTATCCTCCACCAGAAGAACATGGCCAGAGAGCTGCGGCAGCAGCTGCGAGTCCTTCATCGCAGGACGCTCGACCTGAATTTTCTGGCAGGCAAACTCAAAACGCGCCTCAAAACAGGCACCGCGCCCTTCCTCACTTTCAACGGTCAATACACCTCCCAGTAATTTGGTCAAACGCTGGGCAATCGCCAGCCCAAGGCCAGTCCCGCCATAACGACGAGTTGTCGAGCTGTCCACTTGGGAGAAGGCGTCAAAAAGAGACGGCAGTTTTTCTGCCGGAATACCAATGCCGGTATCACTGATCGCAATGGTAATAGCTGCGCGAGAGTTAGCCATTACGTCAATTTTTACGATAACGCGAACTTGCCCCGCCGCAGTAAACTTGACCGCATTGCTCAGCAAATTAGCAATGATCTGACGAATGCGGGTTGGATCGGCGCACACCTCAATAGAGCGAATCGCCTCCAGCCCTTCAACGCTCAGGACCAAGCCTTTCTGCTCTGCCATATAACGCACATTATCAACGCAACCGACCACCACATCGGTCAGAGGGAAATACAGATATTCCAGTTCAATACGGCCACTTTCAACCCGAGAAAAGTCCAGAATGTCATTGATCACATCAAGTAAATGACCAGTGGAGTCCAGCGCTGCCTTGGCATATTGACGCTGCTGTACATCCAGCGACTCACCATTGAGCAACTGCAACATGCCCATCACACCATTCATAGGTGTACGCAACTCATGGCTCATCATGGCCAAAAATTCACTCTTGGCGAGGCTTGCAGACTCGGCTCGCTGACGAGCCTCACGCAATGCATTCATCGCCTGCCCCTGCTCCTCACGGGAGCGCTCCTGTTCGGCGGCAAGCTGATTAATATCCTCCTGAAGCACGGCCAACTCAGCACGCAATGAATCCGAACCACGGGCCTGAAAATCTCCACCTCGTATTCTCTGTACCAACGCGGACAAACGAGTGATCGGGCGAGACAAGCGTCCGGCCATTTTTGAAGCAATTCCCAGACCAAATAACATGGCAATAAAGGCAGGCATTAATGTAGCAAGAAGAATTTCCCGCTGGCGGGCTACCAATGGTGCGGCTGATAAGACCAGCTCAACATGACCAATACGCTCCGGCGCCACTGGCTCTTCTTCCGACGCATTATCCAGTGAACCTCTACCCAACGCCCCCATATCCAACATTGGTTGGCGGTACACGGAAGCGTTAAAAAAACGCTGATGGCGATCTGTTAACGGCACTGCTGTCATACCGCCATATGCCTCATACAGGAGCACCTTATTGGCATCGAAAAACCGCACCCGCTGCACATCCGGGTGCTGTAACGCCTGACGGGCTTGTTGCTTCAACTCCACGACACTGCCGGACATCACTCCATACTCAGCGGCTGCAGCAACAAACTGGCTCATAAACACACCACGGTCTGCCAGATCAGACTCAGCATCATCGAAACGTTGCCAGGTTAAGGCAATCAATAACATCGCCAACATAATCAATGCCGGCGCGACCCCAAGCCAACGCAACTGATTGACAATACTACCGGCTCTCATCAGCGCATCCCCTCCAGTCCTTTTTCGATGCGATCAATATCAACATCACCAACGCCATAGCTTCGTGCAACATGACGATTTACCGACACCATTAAAGAAGCATAGCGCGGCTCAGGTAACGGCTCCCCGACAACCGTCGCCTGCAAAAGGCTGGCCGTCGACCGCACCAAACCTTCTGCAGACGGTTGTACGGAAGCCAAGCTGCCAGCTCGAACAAATACATCATCAGGCCCGATCACCGGCTTACTCTGGCGATAGCTGGTCAGCAAAATAAGTCGTGCTGTATCGGCGTTATAAATCGCTGCATCTGGCAACGCCAGCAACACATCAACACCGGATAACAAATCACCCAGTACCGGCGCCAACTGACGATGATCGGTGACATAGCGAATATCAAATAACAGACCCGGGCTACTAAAATCCTTTTCCCGGAACTGGCTTCCATCACCCAGCAGTACGCCCACACGGCGAGCACCAGGTAGTAATTCGGACAACAAGGATAATTGCGCGGGCAAGGGTGCCTCACGATATATACCACTACAATGGCACCCGGCATCACGGGCAGCACTCAGTAACGATGATGAAATATGAATACCAACTAACGGCAGCGAGGATGACAGGCTTGCCTGAAAGGTTTGATCCCCCAGAGCCAGTATCAATTGGGCATTAGCGACATCAGCCACTATCCGAACAGAGTCACCTGCTTCCTGCTGCAACGCAGCGCGGAACTGCTCAACATACTCTGCGTAGCCCACCGACGGTTCAGCAATTGCCACGCGCAAGGGTTCGCTGGCCTGAGTTTTCAATGCCAGCCAGATCAGCACCATGCCGAACCAGAACCGCCATCCCTGTAACACGTCTACTTCCTTAAAAAGCGACCGACGCAGACAACCAATAAAGATTATCTGATTTATACAGATTATCGCGACGAACCACAGGGTCGGACGTCAGCAAATGCTGCACCACACCACTGACTTCTATCATGCCGTAGCGTCCGCGAATACGCCGTGACAGGTGTAAGTCCGCCCGCTCGTAATCCGCGTAACTCCAGTTCCTGGCCGTATACCAGCCACTTCCCAGCATCCATCCCTGATGAATGTCATAGCGCCACAGCACACTGGCAATCTGGTCCGCAGCCAACGCCTCTTCCAGGCGCGTAAAACGGTCCCCCTGTGGATGGCTTGCCCGGGTATCAATCCGCGAACCCGTCGCCCGGAGCAGATGCCGAGGGTGGGGTCGCCAGGACACCTGCAACTCTGCTCCCTGAATATCGACGTCACTCAGGTTATCCGGGCGAAAAGAAAACGGGTTAATCGCGCCGCTTACCAGATCGTATAGCTCCTCCCGGAAAACCCGCAGGTCCCATTCAAGACTGCGCACTCTGGCAAAGTAACCCACTTCATAGGAACGGATTCGCTCCGGCTTCAAGCGACCATCGGAGGACTGCGAGGCAAAAAACTCGGGGTCGTCCCAACCCAGCAAGGCTTCCGTATCTGACGCCCAGACGCCGCTAATATTCTGCGGACGAATATGAATATCAGCGCGCTTTTCATACAAGTCCATAGTGCGAATCGACTCAGACCAGACCAGGCGCAAACTCTGTGCCGGCAAGAACTGATATATCAAGCCAACCCGGGGACTAAAGTAAGCGCCATTCAGATCGTCGCTCTCCCAATATCCGCCAACATTCAGAAACAAGGGATCCGCAAGATGCATCTCTAGATTACCGAAAATACGGCGACTGATATTATCGACCGCACCATCGGTATAGGTTTCAGACTTGCCACGGTCATGGCGGAAATTGGCGCCAACAACAACACGCGCTGCATCACTCAAAAAGAAAGTGTTTTCCACTTCAATGTCATGGCGGGTTTCTTCAATCGCCGGGTCAATTTTGAAACACAGCGCTCCAGCACCGGATAGTGCCAACGTATTGATTCGGGTTAACAAAGGGACATCACTGCCAACCGCTTCAGAGAATACATCCTGCATGCGACCGCTGGCTTCGAATAGATCGCGAGCTTCCTGGCTAAAAAAGGCAGCCCCCGTTGCAGCAGGCAAACCCTCCATCAATGGCTTCAGGCAGCCCAATGCTGGCTGGCTGGTACGTTTATTTTGACTATAGGCTTGAACGCTAAACTGATGACGCTCCGACAACTGGCGCTGCCACACCAGCTGCACAAACGCCTCCTCTGACTGATCTTCCGGCAACTCAATATAATCCAGCAATTCGCCAAAATCAGAACCCGACTCGGAAAGTTGCAACACACGCTGGGAGCCGCCAGCAAGAAACTCGAGAGTGTCATGGTCGGACAGCTCAAATACGCTACGCATATTAGCGCTTCGGATTCGCTTACCATCACGCCGATCCTCACCATCGAAAGGCTTGTCGTAGCCATCGTCAGCTCGGCTGGCAACAGTCAAACGGGTGGCGCTGCTGGCCCCGGAAGCCGCGGTAGTTACTCGATACTCCTGCACCCCATTATTGCCATGGCGGGTCGCCACAGTTGTCCCTGCCATTTCCTGCGGGTGACGAGTAATGATGTTGATCACACCGTGGAAGGCATTAGCGCCATAGGCAGCGGACGCGGGCCCCCGGGTGACCTCAATCCGCTCAATATCTTCAATCTCCAGCGGCATATCATTCCATAACACCCGCGCCAAGCCAGGTAGGTACTGGGAACGGCCATCCACCAATACCAGAATGCGGCGAGTGTCACGAGCCTGAGTGCTGTGATAGCTCACCGTAGGGACACTGCCATCGACCTTGATGGCAATCATACCGGGGACCAACTGAAGCAGCTGATAGATTTCGCGGGCGCCCGTCGCTTCAATAAGCTGACGATCAATCACCGTCACACTTGCTGGCACCTGAGACTGGGGCTGACTAAGGCGGGCGGGCGTTAGTACCTGAGGCATGGCCTGCGAATCAGGTGCACCAAATCCCGAAAACTCCGCCAGCGCCGTAGCGCAGCACAATAGACCTGCTATCCCCCATAGAAACCGCATGCCGCCCCCAGAATTTAAGATTTTATTCTGAGGTCAGAATAGCAGCAGGACAGCAGATGAGAAAATCACTTCTTCTTGGCGTGCTTCATCAAACGCCGCTTCCGCTCAACCTGACGGTCTGTCAGCTGGTTCTTTTTCCCTTCATAGGGATTGTCACCGGATTTCAGCTCTACCTTCAGCGGTGTCCCCTCAAGCTTCAGCACTTCGCGGAAGCGGTTCTCAAGGTAGCGGCGATAGCTTTCCGGCAAACTCTCTACACCATTACCGTGAATAATAATGCGTGGCGGATTGGTGCCGCCAATATGGGCATAGCGCAACTTGGCCCGATGACGTCCCACCTGGGGAGGCTGGTTAGCTGCCACCAACTGCTCCAGCATGGCGGTCAAACGGTTGGTGGGAATGCGGGTAAACGCAGACTCCCAGGCGCGCTCGATCAAGGCAAAAAGATCGCCAACCCCGGTGCCATGCAATGCAGAAATATAATGAACCCGAGCCCAGCGTGCGAACTCAAGGCGGCGCCCCAGCTCGGCCTTTACCTGCTCGCGGTGGTGACCATCCAGGCCATCCCATTTGTTCACCACAATGACTAGCGAGCGCCCTGCCTGCAAAGTGTGCCCCAGCAGACTCAGATCCTGATCGGTGATGCCTTCGCTGGCATCAATCACCAGCAGCACCACCTGAGCGTCATCAATCGCCTGCATTGCCTTGATAATAGAAAACTTCTCAATGGCTTCGGAAACCTTACCGCGACGACGCACACCCGCAGTATCAATCAGGGTATAACGCTTGCCACGACGCTCGAAGGGCACATAAATCGAATCCCGGGTGGTACCGGCCATATCAAAGACCACTACTCGGTCTTCACCCAGCATCCTGTTCACCAGCGTCGATTTACCAACATTTGGGCGGCCAATAATCGCCACGCGAATGCCTTGAGATTCATCACCGGGGCTATGCTCCTGAGCGTCTGGAAAGCCCGCCAGGATAGCGCCAATCATCGCGTTAACACCGCGCCCCTGCTCTGCGGCGATACGGTGTTGAGCCGTCAAGCCCAGCGCATAAAAATCCGCTGCGGCGATGTTTTCATCCACACCGTCAACTTTATTAATCACCAGATGCACTGGCTTGTTCAATGCGCGCAGCTCGCGCGCCACAAGCTCATCGGAAGCCGTCAGGCCAACTCGGCCATCAACCAGAAATAGCACCGCATCGGCCTCAGCCACTGCCAAGCGGGCCTGATCACCCATCGGCCCATCAATGCCGTCTTCGCCCTCACCAATACCACCGGTATCAACAACAATATAGGCACGGTCCCCCACCTTCCCGTCACCATACTTGCGGTCACGGGTCAGGCCGGGATAATCCGCTACCAATGCATCACGGGTACGGGTAAGGCGGTTAAACAACGTGGATTTACCCACGTTAGGCCGGCCAACAAGGGCCAGAACAGGTTTCATCGACGTCGTGCCTTCAGCCTGTAGGCGGTAATTTCGCCGTCTCCACTGACGGCATAAAGGGTCTCACCAGACACAATAGGGGTGGCAGCAAAACCATCGGGATCATGGCGACGACGGGCCACAAAAGCACCGCTATCCGGGTCCAGCCAATGCAAATAACCGGCACGATCACCCACGACCACTTGCCCTTCATGCAAGGCCACACCGGTCAGTTGGCGGGCGCGTAACCCTTCCTGCTGCCATACCGGATTACCCGAGCGTTGATCGATTGCCCAGACCACACCATCATCATCTGCCAGATACATCAAACCCACCGCACTCGCCACCCGATTGGCGGTGGACATGTCACGGTCCCAATAAATACGACCGCTGTCTTCATCCAGAACGGCCAGCTTTCCCTGAAAGGAAGAGACAAACAAACCGCCATTATCGAGAATCAGGTTGGCATCAATATCGACCAGACGATCAAGTTCGGAGCGCCCGGTGGGCTCAGCCACCCGGCGCTCCCACAGTGGCACACCGCTACTCAGCTCAAGTGCCACCACGCGACCACTGGCAAAACCCGCAAATACCTTTCGACCATCAATCAACGGCGCCGACGTGCCGCGTAACGTTAGTGGTGGCACCGTCACCTCAAAGCTCCAGTACTCTGTGCCATCCGCCAGATTCAGCGCTACCACACGGCCGTCCTGGCTCTGAAAAATTGCAACATCGCCATCCGTCGCGGGCGCCGACAACACCTCCCCGGAAAGCTGGGTACGCCAACGCTCAGCACCATCCTCCATGGATAAGGCCAGCGCCTCACCATCACGGGTTCCCAATAACAACAAACCATCCGAGGCTGTCACCGGCGAGGAAATCCGCTGACCCGTTTCCCGACGCCACAACAAACGCCCGTTACGAGGGTTTAACGCCTGCAGCCGGCCATTGAGGTCCACTACAAAAACCGCACTTTCAGTAACCGCCGGGCGCAATTCCAACGCAGCGCGCATCGAACCAAAACCGGCATGGCGGTGCCAAACACGCTGCACAGAAAAAGAACTATCGAACGAGGCCAACTCTGTTGGCTTGACCACATTCGGTTTATTGCTACAGGCGGTTAGCGCCGCCAGCAGTAGCAGCACATAACCGACGCGCAACGCTAAAACAGACACCACTGAGAAAACAGAGTGCATCATGAAGCAGACGCCAGATCATCCAGTTTCATCTGCACCAGATCCCGATGACTACCACCTTCTTCCAGCACATCCAGGGCCTGACGATAGGCATCGCGGGCAGCTACGACATCGCCACGGGCACGAGCAAGATCACCTCGCAATTCGAAAGCCTGACCGTGCCAAGCCTGCGGCCAAGACGCGTTGAGTAGCGTCGCCACCGCATCAAAATCCTGCGTATGCAACAAAACCCGAGCAAGCCGCACCCGCGCCGTCCAACCAATCGAAGCACTGGCAGGCTTATCCATCACCTCACGCAGCAGGGTTACGGCCTGCTCGTAATCATCGGACTCCACTGCCTGCCGCGCTAACACAAAGCGGGCATAGTCCGCATAGGCACTGGACGAATGGCTTTCTACCAACTGCTCCGCCAAGGCACTGACCTGAAGCGACTGCGGCGCGGTAGCAGGCAAACCACGGGACTGCTCCATGGAATCCATCATCTGCTGATAGACCACCGAGGCCGCCTCTGCTTTCTGTGCCGTATTAGCCTGCCATTGACGCCAGCCCAACAATGACGCCACAGAAACGACTACCGCAATAACCAGAGTAGTACCGTTTTCCTGCCACCAACTACGCAGCCGTTCAACCGTTTCTTCGTCGCTATAATCCGCCATACCTGCTCTCCTTGATCAAACCGTCAGTGATGCCAGCGTATCCGCCAACATCGGTCGTGTAATGCGTTGTTGTTCTCCGTCGCCACGCAACGGTTTTAATGTCACCTGACCGGCGGCCAGTTCTTCCTCACCCACAATCAGCGCCCAACGGGCACCGCTCTTGTCAGCTTTTTTCATCTGGCTTTTCAGACTGCCACCGCCGCAATGGGTTTGAATGCGCAGCCCCGGCAGCAAGTCACGCAGCTCTTCCGCCAACACCAGTGCTTCTGTCTCTGCCACGGTGGTCAGCAAATAGAGATCCGCCGCCGCAGGCAGTTCCGGCAACCGTTGCGCCAGCAACAGAATCAACCGCTCCATCCCCATGGCGAAACCTACCGCCGGGGTTGGCTTGCCGCCCAACTGAGAAACCAGACCATCATAACGTCCACCGGCACAAACCGTGCCCTGGGCACCCAAAGCGTCGGTAACCCACTCAAACACCGTCTTGCCATAATAATCCAGGCCACGCACTAACGCCGGATTCAACCGATAGGGTACTCCGGCAGCATCCAGCACAGCCCTCAATCCGGCAAAATGCACACGGGACTCCTCGCCGAGAAAATCATCAAAACGCGGCGCGTTTTTCAATACCTCGCGGGTGGCGGGGTCCTTGCTATCAAGAATACGCAGAGGATTACGCTCAAGGCGGCGGCGGCTATCTTCATCCAGCGCATCAATATGACCAGAAAGGTAAGCCACCAAAGCCTCGCGATAACGGGCCCGGTCATCGCTGTCGCCGAGACTGTTCAGCTCCAACGTAACCAGATC
>PGZG01000259.1 GCA_002840115.1 Gammaproteobacteria bacterium HGW-Gammaproteobacteria-14
GCGCCCTCATCAGGGTACTCATCAGGGATTCCTCCCAATAGAAAAACCAGGGGTTTTCCGGGGGAAACAACCACTCATGCAAGGCATAAAAAACCGCCGTAGGCCCCGCAATCACCAATATTGCCCCCAGTACTACCGGCAGCCCAACAAGCACCGGCAACCTCTGGTGCCAACCCGGCGGAGGCAGATGCATGCTGACCAGCGCCAAGAGCAGCCAGAGCGGTATCAACCAGAGCGTAATCAGGGAGAATCGTCGCAGCAGATCCCTCACATCCTGCAGATGGGTCACCTCAAGAGGGTCCAGTAGTGCCATGGGGACATCACCGGGCGCCCTGTAATAAATATCCTCAAGACGCTGCCCACGATCATGCACCGCTGCGGTTATTTGCGCGAACGCCCGCCAGTGCTGCTCCGGGGGCAATTGCTCAAAACCCCGCTTATGGGGATGCTGGGGCGCATATTGGTCAATATGCTGCTCAATATCGAGAACCTGATACCAAAGCGGGAAGCCATAATTGATGTGCGAACTGACCCACCAGGCACTAGCAACCGCCAGCCAGACAGATAGCAGCATATAGGCAAGCCACACCAGGGTATTTTTGACATGGCCATTAGGGACTTGCTTGGTCATAATAGGCGCCGTTTTGGGGGATCTGTTCGCTGTTGCCTGATCTGGCCAGAGTATGGCCAGCGTTGCAATGGCAGTGCAAATGTAGAGTGAAAATTGCACCGCAATCCTGAGACATAAAAAAATATAACAATGAATAAACGAATAATAACGAGAGGTTCAACGCCCATGCGAGTCGGACTGGCGTTTTTGCTGGCATTTCTGGTTGCAGGTTGTGCAACGACTTCCCTGCCCCCTGCACCTCCGGGGCCGGCACAGACCGCTCTTAAGGAAGATTTCTATCAGGTGCGAATAGTCACCCACGACGGCAAAAAATTAGCTGCGACGGTCTATCAACCTGCTTTATCTCCCGGCCAAAGTGCGCCTTTGATTATTGCCACCCATGGCTATGGTGGCTTCCGCGCCAAACGGCCTTTTTCCATTTACGGCAAAACCATGATTACCGGCCAAGCAGCTCTTGCCGCATGGAAGCAAGGCTATTGGGTCGTGTTCTACGACCAGCGCGGCTGGGGTCAAAGTCAGGGCAAGGTCCATATGATGGACCCGGAATTTGAAATCCGGGACGTCTCTACGGTTATTGATTGGTCTCTGGCTCATATTCCAGCCATTAGCACTCTTCAAGATGGCGCTCCAGCCATCGGCATGATCGGCGAATCCTATGGCGGTGGCGCGCAAACACTAGCCTCTTTCAACGAGCCTCGACTACAGGCGCTGGTACCAATTGCCACCTGGCATGATATGAACGCTCTGGCGCCAGACCGGCATATGAAAACCAACTGGGGAGCAACGATTTTGATCCCCGGCTCCATTAGCAGCGGTTTCGACACCGGTTATCTGTTGAAAAAACCTATGCGTAGCGGGTTTACCGGCACGATTAGTCAAGATGCATCAGCATTGATGTATGAGCGCAGCCCCGCCTACCACTGTGATCAGGGACTATCGCCGCAGGCAGACGCACTCTTCGTACAGGGCTTTCGAGACACCATGTTCCCCATGCAGGAAGCGCTGAATAATCAGGCCTGCTTTACCAACGCGGGTCGCGATAGCCGTGTAGTTGCCATTCAGGGTGGGCATATCCTACCTTGGCCCGTGCAAAAATGGTCTGGCAAACCGCTATTTAATACCGAAGAAAATATTCGCTGCGGCGACTATGAAGCATCGCTAGTTGACACGATTGTTGGCTGGTGGGACGAAAAACTAAAAGATGAAGAGCGCAAGGTTCCCGATCTTTGTATGACTCTGGGCTATGACGCCGGGCTACCTCATGAAGAATTTCCTGATTTTGGGGAAGTTTATCCGGTCCCCGGCTCTTCTGT
>PGZG01000260.1 GCA_002840115.1 Gammaproteobacteria bacterium HGW-Gammaproteobacteria-14
TTCTTGAATTATCCAGTTTTCAGCTGGAAACCACCTGGAGTTTGGGCGCACAGGTGGCGTGTATTCTGAATGTTTCCGAAGACCATATGGATCGCTATGCCGGGCTAGGTGATTACATCGCCGCCAAGCAGCGAATATATGATGGTTGTGAAGTGGCGGTCTGGAATCGGGATGATGAAGCAACCCGGCCACAGGGACCTGTTCCAGCGGAAATTACTTTTGGTCTCCATGCGGATGCAGATTTTCGCCTCGATACCCATCGCGATATGTTGATGCGGCGTGGCATGGATTTGTTGCCGGTTTCGGCCTTGCAGGTACGCGGTAATCACAACGCGCTTAATGTATTGGCAGTGTTGGCCATGGCGGAAGCCTTGCGCCTGGATATGGATGCCAGCCTTACGGCGGTCAGTAGTTTTTCCGGCTTGCCACACCGCTGCGTTCTGATTGCGGAAAGCCGTGGAGTTCAATGGTTCAATGACTCCAAAGGCACTAATGTGGGGGCGACGCTGGCCGCGTTGGCTGGCATCGGTCCGGCCATTCCGGGCAAGGTGATTTTGATTGCTGGCGGTCAGGGTAAGGGGCAAGACTTCTCTCCGCTAGCGGCGCCAGCGCATGATCATGTGCGAGCGGCACTGCTAATTGGTGAAGATGCGAAAAAAGTAGGGTCTGCTCTTGCGGGAGTGGCCTGTCATTACGCGGCAGATATGGCCGATGCTGTGCGCCGGGCATCATTGTTGGCAGAACCTGGTGATGTGGTGTTGTTGTCTCCGGCCTGTGCCAGCTTTGATATGTTCCGTGGCTATGCGGATCGTGGCGATACTTTTATTCGCTGTGTCAAGGAGGTGCTCCATGTTGCTTGAGCGCCTGCCGTCTTCCCGTCGTCGTCCTGATGATCTTGCCTTGCTGGTGTGTGCGCTGGTGTTGGCCGTGATTGGTCTGGTGATGGTGATGTCCGCCTCGCTGCAAATTGGCGAAACAAAATTTGGTTCGCCATTCTACTTTTTTAGCCGTCATTTAGTGCACCTGACGGTGGCGCTGTTGGCCGGTGCTTTTTGTTATCTGTTAGTGCCGATTGCGCTTGTAGAGCGCTTGCGTTTTGTTGCTCTGATTGCGGCTATTTCGGTGCTGGTGCTGGTGTTGATTCCTGGCATTGGCCGTGAAGTCAATGGTTCGCAGCGCTGGATTTCACTGCCTGGTTTTAATGTTCAGGCATCAGAACTCGCCAAACTTGGTTATTTAGTTTGGTTGGCGGGCTATATCAATAATAAGCGGGAGGAATTGCTGGAGAGTTGGCAGGCATTTTTGATTCCGCTCGGCGTGCTTGGATTTATGGTCTTTCTGCTGTTGCTAGAACCAGACTTTGGTGCGGCTGTGGTGCTGGGCTTGGCTACGATGGGTATGTTGTTTATGGCTGGCGTGCCTGTCTTGCGGTTTTTATCCATTGCATTAATAGCAGTGATTGGCGCCGCCGGTGTGGCATTGCTGCAGCCCTATCGGGTCTCCCGCTTGATGAGCTTTATGGATCCATGGGCGGATCAGTTTGGCAGTGGCTATCAGCTAACCCAGAGTCTGATTGCCTTTGGTCGGGGCCATTTTGACGGTGTGGGCTTGGGTAATAGTGTGCAGAAGCTGTTTTATCTACCAGAAGCACATACCGATTTTGTCTTTGCGGTGACGGCAGAAGAGTTTGGCTTGCTGGGCAGTGTATCGCTGGTGCTGTTATTCATGTTTGTTTGCTGGCGGATTTTCCGGTTGGCAATGAGCCTTTTATCTCGTCAGGAAGTATTTTCTGGGCAGTTGGTATTAGGGATTGGGTTGGTTTTCGCCACACAGGCTTTCGTGAATATTGGTGTCAATATGGGCTTGCTGCCCACTAAAGGCCTGACCTTGCCGCTGGTGAGTTATGGCGGTAGTTCGTTAAT
>PGZG01000031.1 GCA_002840115.1 Gammaproteobacteria bacterium HGW-Gammaproteobacteria-14
CTGGCATGGGCGCCTCCGTGGCCGGGTAATTACCGGGTAAGTCCGCTAGAATGCGGCTCTGTTATCGAGGGTAATATCATGGTTGCTGTTGGACGAATGAATCGGCTGCAGATCGCCAAGCGCAGCGATTTTGGTCTTTTCCTTGTGGGTGATGCGGGGAGCACAATTTTGCTGCCTAGTCGCTATATCCCTGTAGACCAGCCCTGTGCGCCGGGGGACTGGCTTGATGTGTTTGTCTATTTCGACAGTGAAGATCGTCTGGTGGCTACCACCGAAACTCCCAAGGTGCAGGTCGGGGAGTTTGCCAGCCTGAAGGTGGTGGATATCAATCGTGTGGGTCTGTTTCTTGATTGGGGGCTGCCCAAGGATTTGTTGCTGCCCCATTCCGAAGAGCAACGGCCATTGCAGGTTGGCGATTATTGCGTTGTCTATGTGTTTCTGGATAAACGCAAAGGGCGCATTACGGCTACGGCCCGGCTGGATCGTTATCTGGATCAGGAGCCCACGCGCTATCGGCCGGGGCAGTCCGTGGAGTTACTGTTGGTGGCAGCCACGGAAATGGGATTCAAGGCGATCATCAATCATAAGCATTGGGGCCTGATCCACAAAAATGAGCTATTCAAGTTTGTCCGCAGCGGCATGCGTGAAACTGGTTTCATTAAAGAGCTAAGAGCCGATGGCAAGATCAGCCTCAGTTTGCAGGCGGTGGGGCAGGAAGCAGCAGGGTCTCTGGCTGACCAAGTGCTGGCAAAGTTGCGTGAGAATAATGGTGTCTTGCCTTTGAATGACAAGAGCCCACCGGAAAAAATAAGCGCCCTGTTCGGGGTGAGTAAAGGTAACTTCAAGAAAGCGATTGGCGGCCTCTATAAGCAAGGCCGCCTTGTTATTCATGATGATCGTATTGAGTTGGTCGACGATGAGCGCTCGTCTTGATCAGAGCTTGGTGTTGCCGACAACCTACTTGCCTGCTGGTTTTTCATCGTCCAGTGGCGTGAGTTCCAATGTCAGACCGTCAGAGGTTCTGAACGGAGTGTTGTCTTTGGGTTTGCCAATATCGCTGCTGACTTTCTTTGGCGCGATGTTAGTTGGCAGGTATGGACCCATGATTCCTTTAGCTTCCTTTAGCCATTCGGGCATGTCGTCAGGGGCGGCTTCTTGCGTTGCGTCTTCCCCCTCTTCCTCTCCTTCGATGGGGGCCAGTTTCAAATTATCCAGATCCAGTGAGAACGCTTTTGCTCTTTCCAGATAGTTGGTCATAACCTGCGGTGTTTCCACATCTTCTGGCAGATAGGCTTGGAAAAAACCACGCATCTCGACCAGTTCATCCTCAAGCAGTAGTGGCACCAGCGTTGAGTACATATCCAGCAGGGTAATGGCATTTTTCGACGAGTCAGACTGGGTGGCAGATTGCAGGCGGCTGGCCACAGCAGTATTTAACGTGTGCAGATCATTGTAGATATCTGTCAGACCATCAAACTCAATACGCCCCTTGCGTGACGGTGTTCGGCTAAGAAAATACTGGGCTAGCAGGTACATGCCCGTGACCCGGAATATGGTTTCTTCCTCTGAGCACAGAGGAAGATGAAAGCGTGCTAGCGGTTTCATAAAAGCGGTTTTCGGACAGCCACAAATCGGGTAAATCAGATCCAGCATGGATGCGATTACCCGCTGTAGCGCGGTTCGCTGTGTTATTTGCCGTTCTTCGGTGGTGATTTCTACCTCGACCTCGTCAATGGAGCGAGTGTCATGGAAGCGGTCAACAATGTTGTGCAGCTGCAATGCCAAAGGGCAGTGACTATGCTCTTCTAGCGACAGGGGACAGTGTGAGCACTGCCGGTAGTCCAGCCGTGTCCAGGGTGGTGGCTCACTGACTTTTTCACTGATCAGATCAAATGTCTGCTCGCCAAGCTGGAAGTCGAATACCTCGGGGGCACCCTCGTTCAGCTTGATGCGGTAGATAATATGGACGGAGTTCATGGGACCTGCTGTTGTTAGTTATCGGTGCAGTCCATTGGGTGACAAAGCTGGCCAACAAAAATAGTCGTCATCCCGATCCATGGTCGACTATAACGATATCCTGCCTGAACCTTGTCTGAATAGGAATTATGCCGCTATTTCAGCATTTTATAGGGTGTTTTCAGGGAGTCCCCATACCTGTGGGCTTAGATGCTGGTCCTGGGGATGTGCATTGGTAAAACAAGGCTAAAACGAAAACGGGCGCCGAAGCGCCCGCTCTTTTGCCGTAGAAGCGATCAGGCGCCGATCAGGCTCTGACCACAAACCCGAACAATATTGCCGGTGACGCCCTGGGAAGCGGGGCTGGCAAAGTAGGAGATGGTTTCCGCCACGTCCACCGGTTGGCCACCTTGGCTCATGGAGTTCATGCGGCGACCCGCTTCGCGGATGGCAAACGGAATGGCTGCGGTCATCTGGGTTTCGATAAAACCTGGGGCTACCGCATTGATGGTGATGTTCTTCGCCTGCAGCTCCGGTGCCATACCTTGCACCATGCCGATTACCGCAGCCTTGGAAGTGGCATAGTTGGTTTGGCCCATATTGCCAGCGATACCGGAAATCGAGCTGACGCAGACAATGCGACCGCCGTCATTCAGGGTGCCGTCTTTTAGCAGCTGGGCATTGATGCGCTCTTCCGAGCCGATATTGATATCGATCACCATGTCCCAGAACTTGTCCGGCATGCCGGCCATGGTTTTGTCACGGGTCACACCGGCGT
Source organism: Gammaproteobacteria bacterium HGW-Gammaproteobacteria-14 (assembly GCA_002840115.1). Classification (GTDB taxonomy): domain Bacteria; phylum Pseudomonadota; class Gammaproteobacteria; order Pseudomonadales; family Alcanivoracaceae; genus PGZG01. The sequence goes on from PGZG01000031.1 coordinate 2,735, forward strand.
TATGGATGATCACATCCAGGCCACCATGTTCTTTGGCGGCGGCGGAAATCAGTGCGGGCGCATCTGCAGCCGTGATGTCGGCTTCCAGTGCAACGCCGCCAATGCGGCTGGCAACCTGCTTGAGATCGTCTGCCATCGGAGGAATATCCAGCACGATAACCTTGGCACCGTCACGGGCGATGACTTCGGCGATAGCCGCGCCGATGCCACGGGCCGCGCCAGTGACCAGCACGGTTTTGCCGGTCAGAGGTTTGTTCCAGTCAAAGCCGTCGCTGTTAAAGTCGGCGGCAGCCACACGAACCAGCTGGCCAGAGACATAGGCAGCTTTCGGTGACAGGAAAAATTGCAGGGAAGAGGCCAGTTGCGACTCGGCGCCTTCGTCCACATAAATCAGATTAGCCACGGAGGCTTTTTTGATTTCCTTGCCCAGACTTTTGATCAAACCTTCGAGGCCGCGCTGAGCAATACGTTGCTCCAGAGGGCAATTTTCGGGAATGCGCCCGATTACGACGATGCGGCCACATTTTTCCAGCTTGCGGGTCAGCGGGTGGAAAAAGTCATAGAGGGCACGCAGCTCGGCGGTGTTCTTGATGCCAGTAGCGTCGAAGATCAGCCCTTTGAACTTTTGCTTGTCTTCCTTGCTGGCGGTGTAGTTGCCGACATTAACACCGGCGGTGCCACCGGCCTTTTGCACATCCGCTTCGGCAGGAAGGCCTGCCAAGGTGTGCAGTTTTGCTTGCGGGGCTGTTTTCAGGGTTGCCAGCACACTGGTGATTGCTTTGCCGCCAGGAGCGGCACCGACAATAACGTCACCGCTGATAAAAGAAGCCTGACCGGGGCTGTGACGTTCCAGAATCACCGGGATCGGCAGGTTCAGGGAGCTGAAGATTTTGCTGCCCACGGGAGAGTTGGCAATGGCCTGATAGACGTCGCTCATGATTCTGACCCCTGTTGGAAATAGGTGGAAAGTGGAAGGGGCGCTACTTTAGCACCCCGGATGGCGCGTATTGAAACACCCCGCTGTGACACGGGTATTGACCGGTGGCCTTCACGGGGCCGTCCGAACAGCCAACCAGCGTGGCGGGAGATGCCGCTAAACTGCGCCGGTTTTCAGGGTTTTGTCGGTCACTTTTTGCGCTTACGCAGCTGCGATCGGCTTATTCAGGCCTGCTTCAGGTATGATTATCCCCCTGATTTTTACCGCCCCCATCACAGGAGAACTGACATGCTGGCAGGAAAGAGTGTTCGCAGAGTGGCCATTATCGGCGGCAACCGGATTCCGTTTGCCCGTTCCAACACCGCCTATTTCGGTGTCTCCAATCAGGAAATGCTGACCGCCGCAATTAATGGCCTGGTGGATCGCTACAACCTGCAGGGCGTTCGTTTAGGCGAAGTGGCTGCGGGGGCGGTAATGAAACACGCCCGTGACTTTAATCTGGTGCGTGAGTGTGTGCTCGGCTCCAAGTTGGCACCGGAAACCCCCGCCTATGATGTTCAGCAGGCCTGCGGTACCGGCCTGGAAGCAGCCATTCTGGTGGCCAACAAGATTGCTCTGGGCCAGATCGAGTGTGCCATCGCCGGTGGTGTGGATACCACGTCTGATGCGCCGATCGGTGTTAACGAAGAAAAGCGCAAGGTGTTTATGGCCATCAACAAGGCCAAAACCAACGGCGAGAAAGCCAAGCTGGCGCTGAAACTGCTGAACCCGAAGTGGTTTATGCCGGATGTGCCGCGTAATGGCGAGCCACGTACTGGCTTGTCCATGGGCGAGCATCAGGCCATTACAGCGGCCGAGTGGGGCGTTACCCGTCAGGATCAAGATGAGCTGGCGTGGAAATCTCACCAGAATCTGGCGGCATCCTATGCGGATGGCTGGCAGAAAGACTTGATCTCCCCGTTCAAAGGGCTGGATCGTGACAACAATATGCGTGGCGACTCCACGCTGGAAAAACTGGCCACCCTGAAGCCGGTTTTCGGCGGCGAAGGCGGCACCATGACCGCGGCTAACTCCACCCCGCTGACCGACGGCGCTTCTGTGGTGTTGCTGGCCTCGGAAGAGTGGGCCAAAGAGCGCGGCCTGCCGGTGTTGGCTTATCTGACGTTCGGTGAAGTGGCAGCGGTGGACTTCCTGAAGAAGAAAGAAGGCCTGCTGTTGGCTCCAGCCTATGCAGTGCCAAGCATGCTGAACAAAGCGGGCATCACCCTGCAGGATTTCGATTACTACGAAATCCATGAGGCGTTTGCTTCTCAGGTGTTGTCGACGCTGAAAGCCTGGGAAGATGCTAATTTCTGCAAAGAGCGTCTTGGGCTGGATAAACCGCTGGGCGCGATTGATCGCAGCAAGCTTAATGTTAAGGGCAGCTCGCTGGCCGCAGGCCACCCGTTTGCCGCCACCGGCGGCCGGATTCTGGCTAATGCTGCGAAACTGCTTAACGAGAAGGGCAAGGGTCGCGTACTGATTTCCGTGTGTGCTGCGGGCGGTCAGGGCGTAACGGCGATTGTTGAGAAGTAATTTCCGCTTTTAATAATGCGTCTGCTGTTCCCCGATGGCCGGATTTTATCCGGCCATCGGTCGTTATGCTCACGCAATTTAGTCTCTCATCAGGCATAATCCACGGCCTTTGAACGACCTCGGTTTCCCATGGCGAACCCACGTACTGCCCCATTGGGCCTGTTTCGATTCGCGCTGGAGTGGATCGCTCCTTATCGTCTGGCGGTTGCCGGTGCGGCACTGGCGCTGTTGTTTACAGCAACGGTAACTCTGTCCATTGGTCAGGGTTTGAGGCTGTTGATTGATAAGGGCCTGGCTGCTGGTGAACCGGCATTACTGAATCAGTCCATTATGATTTTTATGGTGTTGGTGGTGGCTCTGGCCATCGGCACCTTTGCGCGTTTCTATCTGGTGTCCTGGTTGGGAGAGCGGGTCGTGGCGGATATTCGCCGCCGGGTGTTTGATCACCTGCTGACATTGCACCCCGGTTTTTTTGATCAGAACCGCAGTCTGGAAATCCAGTCACGTCTGACCGCTGATACCACCTTATTGCAAACTGTGATTGGTTCATCGGTGTCTATGGCACTGCGTAATACCCTAATGATGATTGGCGGCATTATCTGGCTGTTTATTACCAACTTGAAGTTGACCCTGATCGTGATGATTTCGGTGCCGTTGGTGGTGGCGCCAATTCTGATTTTTGGTCGTCGGGTACGCGGTTTGTCCCGCAGTAGTCAGGATCGTCTTGCCGATGTGGGTAGTTATGTTGGCGAAATGCTCGGGCAGATTAAAACCGTACAGGCGTTTAATCATGAGCCGGTGGATCGCAGCCGTTTTGCCGCTGTGGTGGAGGATGCTTTTGGCGTGGCTCGGCGCCGAATTATTCAGCGAGCACTGCTCATTGTAGCGGTGATTGTGCTGGTGATGGGGGCGGTCGGTGTCATGCTGTGGGTCGGTGGCATGGATGTGATCGAGGGTCGCATCAGTGGTGGTGAGCTGGCTGCATTCGTATTTTATGCGGTGATTGTCGGCTCTGCGGTGGGTTCTATTAGTGAAGTAATTGGTGAGTTACAGCGTGCTGCTGGGGCGGCGGAACGGATTGTTGAATTACTCCGCTCCCGCAGTGAGATTTTGCCACCGGCCACAAATCTGCAGCGACTACCGGCCACGGTGAGTGGCGAGTTGGCACTGGAGAATGTGACTTTCAGTTATCCTGCGCGGCCGGACTCGCCAGCGCTGAATGGTGTGACGTTAGCCGTGCGCCCGGGAGAGTCTCTGGCACTTGTCGGGCCATCCGGTGCCGGCAAAACCACCTTGTTTGATTTACTGCTGCGTTTTGCCGATCCCCAGCAGGGTCGTATTTTGTTGGATGGTGTTGATATTCGGCAGCTGAATCCCGCTGATTTACGCCGGTGTTTTGCGCTAGTACCGCAGCAGCCCGCATTGTTTTACGGCACCATCGAAGACAATGTGCTTTATGGGCGCCCCGATGCCAGTGCTGCTGAGGTGGAAGCCGCAGCACGCACCGCCAATGCAGATGAGTTTATCCAGCAGTTACCCCAGGGTTATAAAACCCGTATCGGTGATGGCGGCGTGGGTTTATCCGGCGGCCAGAAACAACGTATTGCAATTGCTCGTGCGGTCTTGGCGGATGCGCCGATTTTACTGCTGGATGAAGCAACCAGTGCGCTGGACGCCCAAAGCGAGCATCTGGTGCAGCAGGCCATGGAGCGATTGATGCAGGGCAGAACCACGCTGGTGATTGCCCATCGTCTGGCCACGGTGATGAATGCGGATCGTATTGCAGTGATGGATCAGGGCAAGGTGCAGGCGGTGGGCAGTCACGCGGAGATGCTGCGAGATAATGCGCTTTATGCGCGTTTGGCGGAGCTGCAGTTTAATTCCTGAGCTGGGACTCTCATCTTGCAGTGGTATCCATCGCTGCTTTCAGACAAGGGGTTTTCAAGGTGCGGTTGCGGTATGTTCGCTAACTGCCCGCATAAACGAAATCACCTCTGCCATATGTTCGCGGAACATTGGGTCGACGCTGGTTTTGGCGATGACCACGCCGTGCTTCTCAGAAATCCAGACGGTTTGCCCCCAAACACCATTGAAGAAATATTCCTGATCCGGGTCTTTGGGAATCCAGACATGGTAGCCGTAACCGCGCTCCGGGTAGCCATGGCCTGCCGTGAGCCATGGTTCTGGCCGCTGGGTGGCTTCTGTTACCCAGTTTTCCGGTAACAGTTGCTGGCCGCGCCAAAAACCCTGTTGCAGGTAAAGCTGCCCCAGTTTGGCGTAATCCCGCAGGCTCATATTCAGGCAGCAGAAACCGAGCTCTACGCCGCTATTATCGAGGCTCCAGAGCGCATCATCCTGCATGCCCAGTGGCTGCCAAAGCATTTCGGCAGCGTAGGCGCTCACCGGTTTTTCCACCGCACTCTCCAGCACCCAGGCAAGAATCTGGGTGTTCGGGCTAATGTAGTGGAAGGCTTCTCCTGAGGGCCGTGCAGCTGCATGACCTCGCACCACATTACGCACCGGTTGGCCCAACAGGAAAGTGCGATAGAACAGCTTATTAATATCGGAGAATGTGCGGTCGTAGGTTTCATCGAAATCAATGCCGCTGGCCATGCGCAGCAGATCCTCAATGGCAACTTCTCCCCAGGCTTCGCCATCCAGTTCCGGGACATATTCTTTTACGGTGTCAGTGAGGCTGCGGATGTGGCCATCTTTTAATGCCATGGCGGTGAGCGTAGCCACTACGGACTTGGCCACGGACCAGGAGGTGAAACGATCCTGCTCCGTGGCATCGTGAAAGTAGCGTTCGAATCGCTGGACGCCCTGGTACAGGATCATGAGTCCGGTGGTTTCGGTACGTTCCAGAAACTCGCTTACCGCTACCTGCTGGCCCTCATGGATAAAATGTTCTGGCAGGCTGCCGGGCGCTTGTACAAAGACAAAGGGTTGGTCGCTGGCGGGAATCAGGCGGTAGGGAAAGATCCGCTCCATCCGCCGAAAATTTTCCAGCCGATAATCCGGGTGCATCAGAGAGGTCATGACGCTGGGAGAGCGTTCTGCCCAAGGTCGAAACCACCAGCTGAGCGCGGCGCCGAGCAGGACAACAATCGTTAACAGGAACCAGCGGGAAGCGCTCATTAAAACTCCTTGCGTTGCGCGCATTCTGCCAGTGTCACGGGGGGCAGTGCAAAATGCAGGGTTGTGCAGTGGTGCCGGGTTGATACTTTAAGTGATGCTCTAACCATGCTTTAGCGCAACACGGACATCATCAGTGCCACGGCTTCCTGACTGACTTCCTCCATATCATTCTGGTTCACGTAAATACCGTCGATCATCAGCCGGCAAAGACCATGCAGTGTTGCCCAGCTGGCCTGCGCCAGACGGAGTGGGTTGCTGCCTTCGGGAATGCGCTTGCTATTGAGTAGCCCAATCAGGCGCTCGGCATAGTGGCGAAAGCAGGCAAAAGCAATTTCCCGTAGTTCAGCGGTGGGGCGCGCAGACTTCCAGATCGGCCGCCCGAACATCAGCTCGTAACGATCCGGGTTGTCCAGAGCAAAACGTAAATAGGCCTGAACAAAATGGCTCAGGACTTGATCATGGGGGGCGCTACCATCAAGGCCTGCGTCGGTGACCAGCTGATCCAGATCCCGGAATCCCTGGGCGGCCAAGGCGCAGAGCAGCTCGTGCTTGTCCTTGAAATGGTGGTAGGGCGCCATCCGCGATACGCCCACCCGTTCCGCCAGTTGGCGCAGGGACAGGCCGTCGATGCCGCTCTCCTTGAGCATCACATTGGCTTCTTGCAGCAGGGCGCTGCGCAGATCGCCGTGATGGTAGGGGGTATGGCCAGCCATGGGGGCTCCTGTAATGAATGATGCGTAACTTGACAGCGTCAAGATACCCTTCTATCTTGACGCTGTCCAGATGCCCCGGCCGGGCTCCGTTACCTGTTCAGGAGATAGACATGACTGCCTTTCCTCACCTGCTTGCTCCGCTTGATCTTGGCTTTACCACGCTGAAAAACCGGGTGGTGATGGGCTCCATGCACACTGGTCTGGAGGATCGCATCTGGCATCGCGGCAAGCTGGCGGAATATTTTGCCGAGCGTGCTCGCGGTGGCGTTGGCTTGATTATTACCGGCGGTTTTAATCCGAACCGTAGCGGCTGGTTCTATCCGTTCTCTGGCAGCATGATCAATCTGGCTGATGCGCTGAGTCATCGACCGGTGACCAAAGCAGTGCATGATGCGGGTGGTAAAATCTGTCTGCAGTTATTGCATGCGGGGCGCTACAGTTATGTGCCTTGGTCAAAGTCTGCTTCCGCGATCAAATCCCCGATTAACCCGTTCAAACCCAAAGCGCTGACCACTAAACAGGTTGAGCAAACGGTAAAAGATTTTGCCAATGCGGCGAAGCTGGCCAAGAAGGCCGGTTACGACGGTGTCGAGATTATGGGTAGCGAAGGCTATCTGATTAACCAGTTCACCGCGCCGCGCTCGAACAAGCGCACCGATAAATATGGTGGCAATAGCGAAAATCGCCGCCGTTTCCCGGTGGAAATTGTTGAGGCAGTCCGCAAAGCCTGCGGTAAGGATTTTATTGTCGTGTTCCGCATGTCGATGATTGATCTGGTGCCAGAAGGTTCTACCCGTGAAGAGGTGATGGCGCTGGCGCAGGCCCTGGAAAAAGCTGGCGTGAACATTCTTAACACCGGCATCGGCTGGCATGAAGCCCGTGTGCCAACCATCGTGACCTCGGTACCCCGTGCAGCCTTCGTTGAGGCTACTGCACAGGTTAAGGAAGTGGTATCGATTCCCGTGATTGCCTCTAACCGGATCAATATGCCGGATGTGGCGGAAAAGATTCTTGCCGATGGCAAGGCCGATATGGTGTCCATGGCGCGACCAATGCTGGCGGATGCCCATTGGGTGAATAAGGCAGCCGAAGGCCGGGTGGATGAAATCAACACCTGCATCGCCTGTAACCAGGCCTGTCTCGATCACACCTTCAATCTCAAGCGTGCTTCCTGCCTGGTCAATCCGCAGGCCTGCTATGAAACCGAGTTGGTGTACCTGAAAACCCGCAAGCCGAAAAGAATTGCCGTGGTGGGTGCTGGCCCGGCGGGTCTTGCCGCGGCGACAGTGGCGGCGGAGCGCGGCCATGACGTAACCCTGTTCGATGCCAGCGACCGTATCGGTGGCCAGTTCAATATGGCGGCACGTATTCCCGGCAAGGAAGAGTTCTGGGAAACCATTCGCTATTTCAAAACCCGAATTGAGAAAACCGGGGTTAATCTGGTGTTGAACCGTCGCGTCAATGACGGTGAGCTGGAAAAAGAAGGTTTTGAAGAAATTATTATTGCCACCGGTGTGCTGCCCCGTCGTCCAGCGATTACAGGCGCAGATCATCCGATGGTGATGCTCTACACTGATGTTCTGCAGGGCAAGCGCACGGTCGGTAATCGGGTGGCATTGATTGGTGCGGGCGGCATTGGTTTTGATGTCGGCGAGTTCCTTGCTCATGATGCTACGGCACAACAACCTCAGCCGTTAGAAGACTGGATGCAGGAGTGGGGCATGAACTTCCACAGCGATCAGCCCGGTGGTTTGGAGCGTGGTGCTCCGCATCCTTCAGCACGCAAAATCTACTTGCTGCAACGTAAAGCTTCCGCACTTGGCAAGGATCTTGGGCGCACTTCCGGCTGGGTCCATCGGGCCGTGTTGAAAATGAAAGGCGTGGAAATGATCGGTGGCGTCAGCTACGACCGTATCGATGATAAGGGCCTGCACATTACCGTCGGTGGCGAGTCGCAGTTGCTGGAAGTCGATAACGTGGTGCTGTGTGCCGGTCAGGAATCCTTGCGCGAGCTGTATCAGGAGAAATCCACCGGCAAGGCGCATTATCATCTGATCGGTGGTGCGGAATTGGCTGCTGAGCTTGACGCCAAACGCGCCATTCGTCAGGGCTCGGAGCTGGCGGCACGGTTGTAAATAGATTCAGCACCGACACACAGAATTCAAGCTTGTCTGTGGGTTTAACTATTGTTCGAAAGAAGTACACGTAAGGCCAGTGGACCTGTTTTCCTGCCGGGACCCTCGTAGCCATGGATGGCGGAGAGGAGCTACAGGGACGTACTTGTGCGTGTCCCGGCAGGAAGACAGGTCCATTGGCCGATGAAGGTCACTGCCGTAGTCGCTTACAATTAGCCCCTTAGGCAGCCCCTTTTTTTTCCAGACTACAAAAAATATTGTCAGTTGGCTCTTAACCGCATCCGCTTGGTCCGCGATGAACGAATTGCCACCATCGTCATGCTGCGAATCATCGCCATCAGCACGCTTTCATCACGAATCGGTTCCTTGCCCTGGCCCATGCGATGCAACTGACGGGCGAACCAGACCACTTCCATCATCGCCATATCATCAATTGCCTTGATGCCAGTGCGTCGTGGTGTGACCACACTGTTGACCGATTCGCCACCAAGAATGCGTTTGGGCAGATCCGGTTCTACCGCGAGTGGGCGAGCCAGACCGACGATATCCGTGGCGCCGCTTTCCACTGCGGCGGCCATGCCTTCTGAAGTGCGAAAGCCACCGGTCACCATGAGAGGAATCGATACCCGAGCGCGAATTTTTTCCGCATAGCCGAGGAAATAGGCTTCCCGTTGCAGGGTGGACTCGCGCACATCCTTGCCGGACATGGTCGGCGCCTCATAGGTGCCGCCGGAAATTTCCAGCAGATCGAGACCTTCATTAGCCAGTGTTTCGGCCACGGTCATGGACTCATCTTCAGTAAAACCGCCGCGCTGAAAATCCGCTGAATTGAGCTTGATGCTGATCGGGTATTCCTTGCCGACCTCGGCGCGAATGGCGCGATAAACTTCCAACGCAAAGCGCATCCGGTTTTCCAGTGAACCGCCCCAGCGATCGGTGCGCTGATTGTGGTGGCCGGACAGGAACTGGCTAACCAGATAGCCGTGGGCGCCATGAATCTGCACGCCGGTAAAACCGGCCTTCTTGACGATCGCAGCGGAGCGCGCGAAGCGGGCGATAATGTCGAGAATTTCCTCTTCGCTGAGCGCTCGTGGTGTTTTGAAGTGCGGGCTGAGTTCCTTGCGAAACGGAATCGCTGATGGGCTCAGGGTGTCACCGCTGGCGAGCATTTTCGGAATCTGTTTGCCGGGATGATTGAGTTGCACCCAGAGTTGATTGCCCTGACGGGTGCCCGCTTCGGCCCAGCGCTTCAGGATGGCCAGATCACGCTCATCTTCCACCACCACATTGTGCGGTTCGCCCAGTTGACGCTGGTCGATCATGATGTTGCCGGTGATCACCAGGCCGGTGCCGCCGTCGGCCCAACGACCATACAGGCGCACCAGTTCTTCGGTGGCGTGGTTATCGATGGTGCCGAGGGTTTCGCTCATGGCGGATTTTCCGAAGCGGTTCGGCAGGGTGACGCCGCAGGGCAGAGCGAGGGGTTGGCTGAGGGTTTCAGCAAAGGACATTGTAATCTCCTGAACGGTTTGCCATGCGCAGGGCGCCGGGGGTAGGATTCACTTCGATGACTGTCAAACTATGTGCTCAAGCTATATAAAGGTTCGATAGTCGTCAAACTGTAATCCGGGTGCTGCAAATAATTGGCCTAAACAGACCGCTGACCCGGATAGACCGCCATGATTTGAACCATCCGAGGGCTCCATGACTGACTCCGATTCCCTGGCGAGGGCCTTCAAGGCGCTATCCCACCCGAACCGGCTGGAGATTTATCGTGAATTTGTCCGCTACTGGGAGCAAGGGCAGCAGGCATCTATTGATGAGGTGCCGGCCGGTTGTTTATTGGCGGAGGCTATTAAGCGCCTGAATATTGGTGCCCCCACAGTATCGCACCATATCAAGGAGCTGGTGGATGCCGAGCTGATTACCACCAGCCGTCAGGGGCGGCAGATGTTCTGCGCCATTGAGCCGCAGATGCGTGAGCGGCTGCGGACATTTTTTGAATCGCCCGCCGCTGAGATCTGAGGGCAAAAAGCGCTGCGTTAC
>PGZG01000032.1 GCA_002840115.1 Gammaproteobacteria bacterium HGW-Gammaproteobacteria-14
TCGCCATTGCCAGCGGTGCCGCAATTTTGCCGAAGACGAGTTGTGTCCGGTGTGTGCGGACAGCCGCCGTGATCAGGGTCAGGTATGCATCGTGGAATCTCCGGCGGATGTATTGGCGATTGAGCAATCTGGTGAGTATCGCGGTCGCTATTTTGTGCTGATGGGGCACCTGTCTCCGATTGACGGTATTGGGCCGGAGGAAATCGGTCTGGACCTGCTCGAGCGGCAGCTCGGCGATATTCAGGAACTGATTCTTGCCACGGGTACAACCGTGGAGGGAGAGGCTACGGCTCACTATATCCTCGATATGGTGCAAGGGACCGCGATTAGCGTTACGCGCATCGCTCAGGGAGTCCCCATGGGCGGTGACCTCGAATATGTTGATGGCGCCACCCTCGCCCAAGCGCTCAAGTCTCGTCGCACCCTGTAGCAGCTTACAGACGACTTGAATTCGCCCTGTCATGGCCCCAATCGCCTGCGAGCAGGCTCTTGCGTAGTTCGGGGGCTTGCGTACCAAGCAAGCGCTTGGTACGGTCACGCCATCTGATTCCCGGAGATCCCGATGAGCGCCAGCCTCGATTACTTTAACGATACCCATAATATGCTCCGCGACACGGTGCGCCGCTTCGTTCAGCGCGACATCCTGCCCCATATCGACGACTGGGAAGAAGCAGGCTCCTTTCCCCGTGAGCTTTACAAGCAGGCAGCGGAGGCGGGTATTTGCGGGATTGGCTACCCGGAAGAATACGGCGGCACCGGCGAAGATGTGTTTATGAAAATCGCCTGCTCCGAAGAGTTGATGCGTTCCACCTCTGGTGGTTTGGTCGCCAGTCTCGGTTCTCTGGATATCGGCTTGCCGCCGGTGGTGAAGTGGGGCAGTGCGGAGCTGAAGAACCGTATCGTGCCGTCGGTGTTGGCGGGCGACAAAATTGCCTGCTTGGCGATTACCGAACCTGGCGGTGGCTCGGATGTGGCCAATCTGCGCACTCGTGCGGTGAAAGATGGTGATCACTATGTGGTGAACGGTAGCAAGACGTTTATTACCAGTGGCGTGCGGGCAGATTATTACACGGTGGCAGTGCGTACGGGGGACCCTGGGTTTGGCGGCGTGAGTTTATTGTTAATTGAAAAAGGCACACCGGGTTTTACTGTAGGCCGTACGTTGAAGAAAACCGGTTGGTGGGCCAGTGATACGGCAGAACTGTTTTTTGAAGACTGCCGGGTGCCTGCGGCGAATTTGATTGGTCCCGAGAATGGTGGTTTTTTCTGCATTATGACTAACTTTCAGCCAGAACGGTTGATGCTGTGTGTGATGGCTAATATGACCTCACAAATCGCGCTGGAAGAATGTCTGCGTTACGTCAAGGAGCGCGAGGCGTTTGGTCGCAAGTTGGCTCAGTTTCAGGTGACCCGTCACAAGCTGGCACAAATGGCGACGGACATTGAAGCTAGTCGTGAATTTACCTATCGGGTTGCGGCGAAGATGGCGGCGGGGCAAAACTGCATTAAAGAAGTGTCTATGGCGAAAAACTTCGCCACCAATGTGTCCGACCGGGTAACTTACGATGCAGTGCAAATATTTGGTGGCAGCGGTTTTATGCGTGGCACTGTAGTTGAGCGGCTATCTCGCGATAATCGCATTCTGGCGATTGGTGGTGGTACCTACGAGATCATGAACGAGGTAATTGCCAAGCAAATGGGACTGTAGTCAATGCAATGGTCCATGTGCTGACAAGAACCATAAAAAACCGGGCATTGCCCGGTTTTTTATGGTTAACAGGCTCTGGCAGACCCATTACTCAAGTGGATTAACGCATTCTGCCCGGTCGCTATTAAGGCGGCAGCGAACTCGACGCTGTAAAGACAGCATTTCGGCATTGTAATAACCCAGTTCGCGCAACTGCAGGCGAGCTTCCTGCATCATGATTTCATACTCGGATTTGTCTGCGGCCGGAATTTCCACCCACCATTTTGCATCCACGGATTTTTCTTCTTGCGCCAGACCGTCAAGAATTTGGTCCAGGTTGTTGTAAAAATACTCCCGGGAGGTTTGCATCATTTCTGCAGGGAAGCGATCACTGCGAGCGACCAGCTGCATGGTGACTTGAGCCAGTGGGTAGTTAATGATTCCGCCGTCGGGGGAAAGCCCCTTGTAAAGCTCCAGCGGTGCATAGGCCACCAGCGGAGCGGCAATTACATCAACGACACCATTGTTAAATCGGCTTGCGAAGTTGGTGATGTCGGAATTAACCGGAGTGGCACCGATTTGAGAGACAAGAATGGTCTGGGTGCGATCGTATTCCAGTACCGCCACGCGTTTGCCAGCCGCTTTTGCCAGAGTGTTGATATTGCGGTCATTCACGAAGATATAGGCAGCACCGGCAGGCGCCACGCCCATCATGGAGTAGCTGCCAGTATCCAGTTTGGCGCCGGAGCTGGGGTGCGCCAGTACCTGAAGCACAATACGCATATGATCCATGCTGGGAATGCCGCCAATGGAGTCCAGCGTACCGGCATATTGATTGAAATCCCGTCCGCGAATACCGGTCATCAGAGCAGCGTCACATTTGCCCGCTTTGAGGTCTTCGGCGGCAATGGCTTCATTGGTAAACGGGATCAGTTCGGCATCCAGCCCCCATCCCATGGCGGCGGTACGCCAGTCACGCATCGCACCCATGACCGGCCCTACGTTGCCGATAATATCGAACACACAAACCTTGCGTTTAATGGGGGTGTTGGCCTGAGCATGGCTGCTGAGAAGCAGGCTAATGGACAGCAATGCAAGTATTGTTTTTTTCATGAGTCTATTCCCGGTTATTGTTCTGGCGACGAGGGCAGGAGAAAGTGTCTATCCTGTCCACACGCATTGACGTAATGACGGCACAGAGCATACCGTCCATGACACGCGCAGGCGAGGGCCGGAATGACCATATCGCTGGGCATTATGACCAGATGGGATATTGGGGGTTCCAATCCCCTGTGACATCCATAGCGGATGTCGCAGGGATTAGCAGGTGTCAGGCCTTGCCTTGGCTTGCCACGGCCGCAGCGGCTTTGGCCGCAGCTTCCGCGTCGCCAAGGTAGTAGCTCTTAACCGGTTTCAGGTTGTCATCCAGTTCGTACACCAGGGGAATGCCGGTGGGGATATTCAGCTTGATGATCTCTTCTTCAGAGATGGAGTCCAGATGCTTTACCAAAGCCCGTAAGCTGTTGCCATGGGCGACGATCAATACCTGTTTGCCAGCCTTGATAAGAGGTTCGATTTCCGCTTGATAGTAAGGCACAAAGCGGGCCACCGTTTCCTTCAGGCTTTCAGTCAGCGGAATCTCATTTTCCGTCAGGTTGTCGCGGTATACACGCAAATTGCCTGCATAACGTTCATCATTCTTTTCCATGGCCGGTGGCGGAATGTCATAGCTGCGTCGCCAGATAAGCACTTGCTCCTCGCCATACTTTTGTGCGGTTTCTGCTTTATTCAGGCCTTGCAGGGCACCATAGTGGCGCTCGTTCAAGCGCCAGTTGCGGATCACCGGAATCCACATTTGATCCATACGATCGAGAATGGTCCACAGAGTGCGGATGGCTCGCTTCAGAACGGAGGTATAGGCCACATCAAATTCAAACCCGGCCTCTTTTAGTAGCTCTCCAGCTCGGCCCGCTTCTTCGAGGCCTTGAGCAGTCAGATCAACGTCTTTCCAGCCGGTAAAGCGGTTTTCCTGATTCCATGCGCTTTGCCCGTGGCGGACCAGCACCAGTTTGATGGTCATGGGAATGTGTCCTGTGGCGGATTAAACAGGGGCGCAAGGTTAGCAAAGAATACGGTCGGCGTCAGTCGTCTGTGCCCGCAGGTCAAAGTGCGTATAATCCGGCGCTAAAGTTTGCTACAGGTGATGTCTTTGTCAGCCTTCCAGTGGTTGGATAGTTCCGAACAGGTCGCGGCCCTTGCCGCCCGGCTAACATCCGGGCAGCCCCTGTTCCTGGATACGGAGTTTATGCGTGAGCGGACCTTTTGGGCACGTCTGGCGCTGATTCAGGTTAATGATGGCAGTGCCTGTTACCTGATTGATCCGCTGGCAGCGAATGATACCGATGCCATGCTGTCGTTGTTGGTGGACCGACCACTGGTGATGCATGGCTGTTCAGAGGATCTTGAGGCCCTGTCTGTGTGGCCCGGCATGCGCCCGGCCGAATTGCGTGACACCCAAATCGGTGCCGCCCTGTGCGGGCAGGATATGCAGTGTAGCTATCAGAAGTTGGTAGATATGTTGCTGGGAGTCAATTTACCCAAAGGGGCTACCCGCACCGATTGGCTCCAGCGGCCGCTGAGTGCCGAGCAGTTGGAATATGCGGCCCACGATGTTGAATATCTGCCCGGTGTCTACCAGTCGATTTATGATCAGCTTGCGGAGTTGGGGCGGCTTGATTGGTGGAAGGAAGAATGTCGCCGATTACAGGATGATTGTCAGCGGGTAGTGCCTGAAGATGAGCTGTGGCGTCAGGTCAAAGGAGCTGCCAGCCTTGATGGGCCTGCCCGTCGTCGCCTTCGGGTGCTGGCGGCCTGGCGGGATAGCACGGCGCGAGAGCGTAATCTGCCACGCAGTTTTGTACTGAAGGATCTGGAGTTAATCGCGGTGGTAAACCGGGTTCCTGTTGCGGTGGCTGAGCTGTCCGCGTTGGGGTTGCACCCCTCCGCACTACGGCGCTTTGGTAGTGAGTTACTAGCGGTGCTGGCAACCGCAGAGCAGGGAGAGATTCCGGATCCCTTGCCCGGCATGCCGGAGCCTGCATTGCGGGATCGGATTAAACGCCTGCGCACCGGTTTCGCCAGTATCGCTGCAGAGCATGGTTTGGCGCCGGAGGTGCTGTGCCGACGTCGCTGGCTGGAAGCACTGGCCCGTGATCCGGACATGATGCCTGAGCCTCTCACTGGCTGGCGCGCGGCACTGATTGGTGATCGTTACCGGGATTGGTTGTGATGGATGACAAGCGGTTGCTATGTACTGTGTATCGTAGTCCCAAGCGGGAAGGCATGTATCTGTACGTACGCAAAGATGCCGACCTCGGGGAGCTGCCGGAGGGTTTGCGTAAGGTGTTTGGCGCTCCTGCGTTGGCCATGAACCTGTTGCTACATGCCGGGCGACCTTTGGCAAGAGTGCCGGTTGAAACGGTCATGACGGCGATTCGGGAGCAGGGGTTTTACTTGCAAATGCCGCCCGCAGAATCTGAGCCGCCGTTGCCCTTGGCCCGGAACCCCGATGATGCGTGAGCGGTTTTGGGAGCAGGTGCCATTGGCCGATATGAACGAAGCCGAGTGGGAGGCCCTCTGTGATGGCTGTGCCCGCTGCTGCGTGGTGAAACTGGAAGATGAGGATACCGGCGACCTCTATTACACCGATGTGGCTTGTCGTTACCTGAATTGTGATCGCTGCCGCTGTACCGCCTATGAAGAGCGCACCGCCAAGGCTCCTGACTGTTTGAAGGTCACTCCGGCATTTCTGGCAGAGCGTGCCCGCTGGTTACCGGAAACCTGTGCCTACCGGCAACTTCATGAAGGGCGACCGCTCGAGCCATGGCATCCGCTGTTGAGTGGTACCCAGGACACCGTCGAGCAAGCGGGTATTTCCATGAAGGGTGAACTGGTATCAGAAGTGCTGGTCCACGCTGATGACTATGAAGACCATGTGATTAACTGGGTGAGGTAATTGTGGAGTCTCAAAGCTATTTGATCGCGTGGGTGTGGTATCTGGTTGCACTACTAGTGGCAGCCTGGCTGCTATGGCGAGGAGGGCGGTTTCTGCCCCCGGTTTGGCGCACTCTGGTTACTGTATTGCCAGTGTTGGTGTTGCTGGTGCCTTGGACAGTGGCCGAAGGTCACGAAGCACTGGCTCCGGCATGGATGGTGGCGATTTTTGATGGCACGGTTCAGGCGGATGGCTCGTTCTGGCGAGCCGGCAAAGTGGTTGTGTTGACTGTGTTTTTCAGCCTGTTGCCGGTGGCGTTGGTGGCCTGGGCTCAACGCCGACGCTCGACGCTGGAACAGCCGTAGTAATGGAAAGCTGTATATTTTGCGACATTTTAGCCGGTAAAGAACCGGCCAGCCGGGTGTTCGAAGATCGGCATGCGGCGGTAATTCTTGATTTGTTTCCTGTCACGGAAGGTCATGCCCTGATCATCTCCAGACATCACAGCCCTCAGTTGTCGGGACTGCCGGCCTCGGTGAGTGGCCACCTGCTAATGTTGGCTGAAAAAGTGATGCAGGCGCAGAAAGCACTGGACCCGTCAATTGAAGCGCACAACCTGTTGATCAATGACGGTAAGGTCGCCAACCAGCATGTCCCCCACGTGCATTTGCATGTAATACCCCGCCGTAGAGGTGATCGGATGCGCTCGTTGTTTAACTGGAGCACCCGCTTTCTGTTGCGCGCAAACCTTGATAAACGACGCCAGCATCTGGATCAGCTGGCATTAAGGCTGAGCCAGCAACTGGATGCGGCGGGCCAGTGAGCGGGCGGTGAATTCAGAAGGTTTGTGACAGACAATAAAAAAGCCGGATGATTGTATCCGGCTTTTTTATTGTCGATGCGCTAAAAAGTAGATGGTTTAGCTAAAAAGCTCCTCCCAGCCACGTATATCCTCGCTATGGGGCATGATTTCAATGCCGGCAACCAGAACGCTGGACTCTTCTCGTACCCAGTTCACCTTGCCTTGCAGGTGGTAGGTGCCGAGATCGTCCAGCAGTGCAATCCAGATATCCAGATGCTGGCCTTCCGGTAGCGGGCGCTCCAGTTGTACTTGAATGCCGGAGGCTGACATGTCCACGGTGGAGCAGTAAATCGCATCCCGTTCAGCGATTCCCTGACCGCCACTGACCGGGCGGATAGACAAGGTCTCCTCGCGCATTAGGCGAGGGTGGCGACGCTTGTCTCCGCTACGGTCAGTCATGTCTGTCACCCGTATATCATCCGGTCCACAACAATTGCAGCAGCCGCAATAAAGCCTACCACCAGCACCAGAAAGCCCACCAGCCGCAGGGCCGGTTTCATGGTGTCTGGCAGCGGCTCGGTGGGCCGCTGCGGTTTGTGGTTGTCGGAATCATTCATTGAATCATTCACCTTTAACCGTGTTGTATCAGAGTGCCCCGCCAGCGGCCTTCTGGAACATCCAGGAGTGCAGGCCTTCCGACATCAGCGGCAGGTACGAGACTATTAATAGCGCCGACAGCATTACCAGAATGGGCAGTATGAACTTCTCGTAGCGTCGCACAAAGCTTGCTTGCCCCTTGGCAATTTTCGAGCTTTCCACTTCATCATCCCCGATGACTTGCCTGGCAAGCAAGTGGTTCAAGGCCACCGGTGGTGTTAGATAACCGAGCTCGAAGGACACCAGAGTAATCATCCAGAAGTGTAGTGGGTCGATGCCGTTGGCAAAGGCTACCTGAGCAATGGTCGCGTTAACCAGAATAACTGCACCGTAGGGATCCATGATCATACCGATCACGACCATGGTGATTACCAGAATGGTGGTGGCCACCCAGATGTTGGCGAAGGTTTCTGGCAGCTGCTCCATTAGCCCGGAACGCTCAATAATACCGCCGGTGCTTACCGACAATGCCATCAGCATAAGCAGAGCGCCGATATGGCCGGTGGTTTCATTGGTAGCGAGTCGCAGTGAGCTTTCCAGCTTCTTGCCAACAGCAGGTTGGTTTGGATTGTCATCCGGCTTGCTCAGCGGTGTTGTGGAGAACACATAGTTGCTGACCACAATGCCGATAATCAGCAGGTTACGGAACACTGTACCGGCAATGGAGCCTTCCATATCGCCCATTTTCCAGAATGACCAGCCGACCAGTGCAATCAATACCGCAGAGGCAACGTGAACAATGTTTTTGCTGAGCTTTTCATACAGCAGAACAGCAATCAGCATTACTGGCAGGATGATCGGCGCAGAGAATTCATCGGTGCCACGGTTCAGTACTTCGCGGAAGAAGATTGCCACGGAAACGATCATGATGGCGTAGGGGGCCAACGGAGCCAGCGCCCGGATGCTTTTGGGTACCGCTTCAGAGAACGGCGCAATACGAGCCGGCTCGGTGCGGAAGAACTGAGACACGATAAAGAACAAAACGATGCTCAGTACGTATACCTTGAAGCCGGAAGCAAACAGCTCATTGGTGGTAACGCTGCGGTTCAGGGCGGCAATAATTACCACCAGCAGGCAAGGACGCAGCACTACACCCATGGAGCCTGACATGGCAGTGGCGGCAAGCGCCAATTGCTTGCGAGCGCCAGCGCGCATCAGTTCGGTATAAATCACCGCACCCGCTGCGATAATGAAAATACCGGAGGCGCCGGTAAAAGCAGTTGGGAATGCTGCCAGTGCCAATACTACAAAGCACATCAGTTCCGGCGACATATTCCAGGGGCGCAATACATCAAAGGCCAATTGTGCCATGCGGGTCTGCTTCAGCATCATGCCAATCCAGATGTACAGCGCCAGGTTCAAGAACAGGGTGGACAGTTCCATCATCATGCCAAGGTAGACGCTGATGCCGTGGTAGTAGCCCTGGGACATGAACTGAGCCCCTGCGGTTAAACACATCAGACTGTACAGCGGAATAGTCAGGAAAGCCTTGCCCCAGCCACCGCCTGGCTCAAGGTCTTTTGGCGGGCTGATCAACTGCTTGAAGTTAATGGCGGACAAAAGAGCAAAGCCGGCGATCCAGAAAATATGCAGGTAGAAGTCATGGACCTGCACACCCTCGCTCATACTGATTTGCTCCTGCCCTCGATAGACGGTGGCGGACATCAGCAGCATTAAGTTGGCGACCAACTGAGCAGAGGTACCAATATAGTGATCTTTCACAGTGCGTGACGGACGCAGGGCGATGTGATGGCGTTGCAGTGTGGTGGTGGCGGCACAAATCAGCACCAGAATGCAAAGTAGCAAACGCTTGTAGTTGCCTAGCGTGGTGACTACTGCGGCAACACCCGTTTCGAGGTTGCGATACATTATTACGCCAGGGGTGACGCGCTCTTTGACACGTTCGTAGGACTCCCAGCGTTCCCGGCAGATTTCTCGAGAGCTGTTCAGTGAGCGCCGCATGGCGTCTTCGTCAATATCTGAACCAAAAATGCTGGCTAGCGGGTCGTCTGCCATAGACGCTTCTTTCTCAAGAATAGCGCGGCGCAACTCGCCTTCAACATCCGGGTCGGGGTTACAGGAAGGTTCTCTTACCAAGCCTGCGGTACGAAGCTCGAAATAACCTTGCCAGGTGTTTTCACCAATTTTCAGTAGCTGGGAGTGAATGATCTCACCGGAAGCCAGAAAAATTGTGAGCAGTAGAATAATGACAGTGGGTAACGAGGAGAGCCATTCACCGACGGATCGGTTGGCCACAGTAAGAGATCGTGTCTGCATGATCGTCCCGGTTGTTGTTATTACGCCCAAAGCAGGCTGTTAGTGAAAGCACTACGCCAACAGTGACAGTGTTGGGTGCAATAGTGCGCAGTAGTGCATTGGATTCTATGTTACTGCAAGGTGATTGCCTACCAAGAAAACTGGTTTTTAGGGACAAAAAAGGCGAAAAAAACAGCGATTAGTGCGTGCGAGGAGGGCAAAAAAGAACGGGGCCCGAAGGCCCCGTCAAGGTGAACATTTGTACCGTTATTCCTGTGGGTTAACGCACTCGGAACGGCTGCCATCAACGCGGCAGCGGATGCCTCTGAGCAGGCGCATCATGTCCGGGTCATAGATACCTTCGTCACGCAGTGCGATACGTGACTCACGCATCATCTCGTCATAGCGAGCGCGATCGGCTTCAGGAATACGAACCCACCATTTCTGATCCACCTCTTTCTCGGCATTTTCAATAATACGCATGGCCTGATCGAACTGGCCCAGCATGTATTTGCGAGACTCGCCGCCAAAGCCTGCGGGGAAGCGATCTTTCCGGGTAATGACCTGCAGTGTCAGCTGTCCAAGAACATAGTCGACGATGCCACCGTTAGGCTGCATGCCTTTGTAAAGCTCCAGTGCCGAATAAGCCATTACTGGAGCAAAGCAAATATCGACGTTGCCATTGTTGAAGCGTCCAGCAAAATTGGTGATGTCAGACAGTACTGGGGACATGCCCACCCGTGCGGCCATCTTTGCTTGTGCTGCATCGTATTCCATAACCGAAATGGATTTTCCGGCAAGCTTGTTGACGGTGTTGATGGTGCGATCTTTCACAAACAGGTAAGCCGCGCCCATTGGGGAAATACCAACGACCTCGAACGGACCACTGCTCAACTTGGGCTCAATCGCCGGATGGCCGCTGGCCAAAACACTAATGGCTTCCCGGACGTGCTGGTATGAGGGTAGTGCACCCACTGAGTCGAGACTGCCGGTGTACTGGTTCAGCTGACGACCGCGAATACCGGTAATGGCTGCAGCATCGCACTGACCCGCCTTGAGGTCCTCGGTGGCGATCATTTCATCGGTGTAGACCTTGAGGTCGAAATCCACGCCCCAGGCGAGAGCTGCGGTGCGGTAATCGCGCATCATATTGAACACATCACCGGAAGTGCCGACGATGTCGAACACGCACAGCGAGCGTTTTACCGCAGCTTGTGCCGGCAGTGCCATGGTGGCGATCAGCGCAGCAGCAATCAGGGAAATAAGGTTTTTAGGTAGCATATTTAGACAGTCTCCGGGTGATTCAAAATCGTGAGTTAAGCAGGGGTGGTGGGCCACCACCCCTTCAGGCCTTACAGCAAGTCGTCGATATTAATGGCGGGTTGATTTGTGGCTGCATCATCCCAGAAGGTTCCCAGACCGCCCAGCGGGGTGCGACGGCCGGTGGCTTCGGTCCACATGCGGTCGGAAATGCCGCTGATAATGGAGTTTGCCATGGCGTCCATCATGCGATATTCGGGGTGGATTTTTTTATCGTTGGCGGCAAAATCGCGGATGGCTTTGCGCAGGTGTTTGTCATCCCCTTTGCTATAAGCTGCCAGTGCATACATGGCGCTGCCCAGACGAACGCCATCGCGAAAGCCTGATTCAGAGGCTGCTTGCAGTTCTTCCCAGGGCTGAGCGTTGGCCGGGGCCAGCATGGGCAGGATATTCCAGATAGAGGCGCGGATACCGCGCGGTGTGCCCCACCATTGGTCGTTATTGAGGCAGGCCGCACCACGCTCTACCTTCGCGGCGATATCTCGTGGCACACCAACGGTACCATCAGCAATACCATCGTTCAGCAGAGCTTGTACGCCGCCTACCATGCCGATCATCCATACCAGTTGATCAAACTCGGCTTTCATCTTCGGGCACTCACCGTCTTTCGGGTGCTTGAAGGCGATCATCAGGCGGCGATAGGCTTCATACTGGCGTTTCGCAGACATAGCGGCATAGCGCTTCTGCAGAATGCGGGCATCCTGAGCTTCTGCCACATTGCCTTGCTTGATAGACCGCAGGTAACGCAACTCCTGCTCAAGTGCCAATTCGTCGGTACAGCTGGACGCAGTGACATACATTAATACGGCCAGTTTGTCCGGGTTGGAGCCAACTCGCTCAAAAGCGAGTAGCAGGGGGGTTTGGGCTTCGCCAGCGGCGCAGGCGATGCGAGTGTCGTCATCGGACATCATATGCGGCAGCATTTCCGAGCGGCCAAAGCCCATTAGAACGTCGCCGGTGGTTTTGTAGATCATGCCACAGCCTTGCATAGCGAGCAGAGCTGCCCCCAGCACTACGACACGCAGGGTCGCAACAGGGGAGGAAAAAGAGGCGGTGAGGGTCATCGGAACTTCTCCGGGGTTATTGTTATAGAGTAGAGCAGCGCTGCATAGCCGTAGGGCAAACACCAAGAGCACCAAAGCAGGCGCAAGGCTGCCTAAAGTACCCAATGGTTTGCATGGAAACAAGCTGCTGGTTACAAAACGCAACGTGCGATAGGAACTCTGTGGCAGGTAAACCGTCAAGGCAGACGAATGCGACAGATGACCGATAGCCTGAAGGTTACAGATCGGTAACAATTCGCTGCGCTGTCATATTGCTGGTGCGATGGACAAGGCAGGATGGCTCGAGAGCCCACATCACGAAAATTCACCAAGAGGACAATCATGAGCAAGCCTTCTGAGTCAGCGGATATTCTGACAATGCTTGAGCAGGGGCGATCAGGCCTGGGATTGGCTGCCAGCACGATTCGTGGGGGGTTCCGGGTGTTGCAAACGGTTTCGGTGCTTGCGCGTACTGGTGGGGGATGGGTGATGGGCAATCGGCCGCCACTGCCAAGGCTGCTGAGAGAAACTTGTGAGCAATTGGGTACCACCTACATCAAGCTGGGCCAGTTTATCGCCAGCTCACCATCGATCTTTCCGGACGCCTATGTGGAAGAGTTTCAGAAATGTCTCGACCGCACGCCGCCGCTGCCATTCCACTTTGTCCGGCGTACGGTTGAGGCCGAGCTGGGCAAGCCTCTGGAGTCGCTTTATGCCTGGGTGGACCCCAAGCCGTTGGCTTCGGCGTCGATAGCCCAGGTGCATGCCGCGCGCCTGCATACCGGGGAAGATGTGGTCATCAAGGTGCAGAAGCCGAATGTGCATCATGTCCTGCTTACCGATTTCAACTTTATCTATTTTGCCGCCCGGCTTGTGGAGCGCCTGGCTCCCGGGTTGTCGCGGTCGGCAATTTCTGGAGTGATTGAGGAGTTGCAGTCATCCATGCTGGAGGAGTGTGACTTTGAAAAAGAGGCAGATCACCTGCGCAGATTCAATGAGTTTCTCCAGAGCACCGGTAATACTCTGGCCGTGGCGCCGAAACCATACCCTGAGTTTTCCAGCCGCCGGGTGTTGACCATGGAGCGCTTTTACGGGGTGCCGCTAACGGATATCGAAGTGCTCCGTCGTTACACGCCAGACCCGGCAGAAACTCTGATCGGCGCACTCAACACCTGGTTCTCCAGTTTGATGCTGTGTGATTTTTTCCATGCCGATGTGCACGCAGGCAATCTCATGCTGCTTAAGGATGGTCGGGTTGGGTTTATCGACTTTGGTATTGTCGGAAAAATTCGCAAAACCACCTGGGAGGCCATGGCCCGTTTCTTTGATGGCATAGGTCGAGGAGATAATCGGGCAATTGCTGAAGCCATGGCGGTGATCGGCATGACCCGTGAAGAGGTGAATGTAGCCGCACTAGCG
>PGZG01000261.1 GCA_002840115.1 Gammaproteobacteria bacterium HGW-Gammaproteobacteria-14
TTTTATCGACTCCGTCCGCCAATACCAGAAAAGCTTGAGCGATCCGGATCTGCTGACCGATGTACGTCGCTTTATCGGTCAGGAAGCCCATCATGGTCAGGAGCACGAGGCCTTTAACCTTTGGCTGGAGGAAAAAGGTTATCCGATAGCACCGGTACTCCAGCAAATCCAGCAAGGTCTGGAGCAGGCGCGCAAACGCCTGAACCCTCGTCAGCAACTGGCCATGACTCTGGCGTTGGAGCACTTCACCGCTATTATGGCCGACCAGTTCCTCACCAACCCGGAATTATCAGAACCGATACACCCGGAGGTTCGAGCCCTCTTCAGCTGGCATGCCATGGAGGAAACCGAACACAAAGCGGTGGCCTATGATGTCTATCAGGCCACCGGCGGCGGTTACTGGACTCGAGTGCTGATGATGGTGCAGATCACCCTGCTGTTCTGGCTACATATCCTGACGATCACCCGCGCCTACCTGAAAAGCGAAGGTCAGGGTGGCATCGGCCAGATGGCTCGCGGCGTCTGGTGGTTGATCGGCAAACCCGGCCCCCTGCGACAGCTGATCCCCGACTATCTGGATTACTTCCGCCCCGCATTCCATCCCTGGCAGCACGATAACCGGGAGTTGATTCGGCCGTTACAAGAGGCGCTATCCGATCGAGTAATCAACTGACCATCTGCGTCGACACCGGCAAGCCCAACGCTTTCCACCTGACAAAAAGTGTCAGCAGCTGCCACTCGCTGCGCGGCGATTAAACTCAAACCATTGATATAAAACAAAGTTATTCGAATAAGAAAGTTGGCACGGATATCGCTCTCTTACACGTTAGAACAACAACCTGTACGGGAGCCACGCCATGGGCAAGGTCATCACGCTGGCAAAAGCAGCACCGGAGAACGCATTGGAAGGGCTCAATCGCCTGACCGGGCTTTCCTTCGACCAATGGCCTGAATCGCTCCTGACGGCAACCTGTGAGCCCTCCAGCAGCACAGAAAAAACCACCGAAGGCCCGAGGCAAACGGTGGTCCTGACACCAACAAAAAGAATTTCAGGTCGTTAGCAGCGCTATCAATAATTGGAGATCAGCTTGTCCTCACGACGCAGGGTGCTACCCCGTCGCTGAACAAACAACTCGTCCACATGAAAACGCATGGCAGGCTCTGATAGCCGCAACACCACACGAACATTCTCGACACTGCCAGTAAAGCGCATCCGGATCAGACCGGACATCAAGCTGCTGGAGTCACCAGTTACCTGGCAGCGATCCACCACACAGGCATGCTCACCGGCCTCGTCCTCATAGCTCACCTGCAGCACCACCTCGCCCTGAGCACCGGATACCTTGATCCAGCCAGCCACATTAAACTCCGCATCCCAGATACGCAGTTTCGGCGGACGTCCCTCTTCCCAAATTCGCTTCGGTACATCAGCGATATGCTTATCAATCATCTTGAGGGGATCTCCATCCGTTATTCGTACATCAGGATCAGTCTAACCGATGATCCATCAAGGAATCGTCGACTCTCCGACGCTTTAATAACGACCTGGTTCACAGGAATACGCTTTTTCACAGTTCTGTTACCTTCGTTGACGTCCCTTCAGTGGCATGCCCTCGCACTTTCTTCAAATCACTGCCCAATTGTCAGACAAGCAAAACCATGCCATCAGCGAGTCCCGATTAATCTGGCCCCACTGCATTTGCAGCCCAAATCACTGACATTATCCAAGGAGCACCTCATGGGCGAATTGAAAGATCTCCGCGCACAACAGGAAAATCTGGTTAACCGAGCTCGCGAGCTGGGCAACAAGCTGTATTTGGCCGGCCTCGGCGCCGTCACCAAGGCAGAAGCCACTTCCTCCGAGCTGCTGGACGAGTACGTTGCCCGTGGCACCGCAGAACTGGGT
>PGZG01000033.1 GCA_002840115.1 Gammaproteobacteria bacterium HGW-Gammaproteobacteria-14
ATAAAGAGTCAAGGATAGCAGTATCGTTAGTAGGTTGTGATACGAACCGCCTCAAGCTGCCACTGCAGGTCTGTGCGGCCCTGCAGGTCCATCAAGCGGCTCACCACGCTAAATGGATAGCCGGCTTTTGCTGGAATGTGAATGAGCAGCTCGACCGTATCTTCACGCTCAACCTTGCATTCTTCTGCAATACAAATCAGGGCCTGAGCCCGCAGTGACAGGGCGTTGATACGACGATCACTATGATTTTGAATATGACCGCTAAAACGCACCCCGTTTTCTGACGGGCGCGCTTCGTGAAGGGTAATAGTGATTTGTTCCGGTTCCAGCTCGTCTGCAGGTGAGAGCAGTTGCAAGGTTAGAACCGAGGTCATGACACCGGCGGTGACGGCGACAACCAGAGCTGTTACGGCAAATAGCCGCTTTTCTGTCCGCCAGGCATTAATCAGAAGCACTAGTGCCGCCACCAACACCATCAGCAATAAAAAGATCTGAGCCATCGCGTATAATTCCCCACAACCTGATTATGAGCTGGAAACATGTTTATCGTGCTATCACCCGCCAAAACGCTGGACTATGAGTCTGCTTTGCCCACCGTGCCTCGCAGTCTGCCGCGATTGTTGCCACAAAGCGAGGCATTGATGTCTCAGTTGCAAACCCTTGATCCTGCGGCGCTTGGATCATTAATGAAAGTCAGCGATGCCATCGCTCGGCTGAACGTCGCTCGCAATACAGCCTGGAAGACTGAATTTAACCGCGATAACTCCCGCCCGGCAATTTTTGCCTTTCGAGGTGATGTTTACACGGGTCTTGAAATAGAACGTTTCAATAATAACGATTTAGGCGAAGCCCAGCGTCGCATACGCATACTATCTGGTCTCTATGGACTGCTGAAGCCGCTGGACTTGATGCAGCCTTACCGCCTTGAAATGGGCACCCCGTTGAGCAATCCTGCAGGGCGCGACCTCTATGCATTTTGGGGTAGCACCATCAGCAACTTATTACAACGGGATATGGATGATGCCGGCGTAAAGGTTTTGGTGAACCTTGCCTCTCAAGAATATTTCAAGGCTGTGAAAACCAATGCCCTGAAAGCACGTGTCATCACGCCCCTGTTTGAAGACGAAAAAAATGGCAAGTACAAGATTATCAGCTTTTATGCCAAAAAAGCCCGAGGGCGAATGGCTGCATGGATCGTCAAGAACAAGATTGAGACACCGGAAGGTCTGACGGATTATTGTCAGGATGGTTATCGCTTTTCAGCGAAGGACTCCCAGGGGGACAAGATGGTTTTCCGCCGCGAGGAAAGGGCTCGGGCTTAGGTCAAACAACCAATTCAGGTTCAGAGCCAATCAGGCGCCTAAGCGCCTGATTGGAATAGCATGATTTAATGATTACTTCCTATGGCTGCTTCAAAACCATGGTCGATATTAGACGCGGCATTGTCATAGGAAGACAGCCCCTCAGCTTACTTTTTATCATCTTCCTCGTCTTTTTCGAACTCGCTGCGAGCTGCATAGAAGCCTGTTTTCAGTCCATTCCAGGCTAACTCAACACCGTCCCGAAGGTCGTCAAGGGCGCGCTCAGAGGCTTTTTCCAGTTCGCCAATCTTATGCTCCAGCTCATGGCGCTTGCTGCGGAATTCATCAACCTTGGAGCCCGCTTTCTGTTGCAAATCATGGCTCATATCTTTGACCCGATGCTCGAATCGGTCAAGCTGGTAGTCCCACTCTTCGAGTTGGGCCCGTAGTTTTTCAATAAAAGGTTCATGGCTCATAATTTTCTCCTTGAGATACACATGTATAAGTGATGACTTGGCTCGACATTTCGAGTTCCGCAGTTAAATCGAACAGCCCTTATGTATTGTGTATGTTTACATAACGCCAAGCAGTATGGTCGCCTCCTGTAATGGCCAGCTTGACGCAGGTCAATTCTGCTGCCAAGGAGAGCTAAACCCGCTCGGTTTAACAACGAGAACATCGCTATCACTGTGTAGCAGGATTTGCTCTGCTGTGCTGCCCAGCAGTAAACGACGCAGCGCGCCTCGATGCACTGTGCCTAACACCAGAATGCCCGGGTGCTCCGCCATGTGTTCAGCCAGCGCTCTGTGGGGGGCTCCTTCGAGCATGACAGCAGAATCAGGATCAACACCATAGTGATTTGCGCATTCAAGCAGACGCTGCCAGTAAAAGGTGCGTAGCGCATCAATATTAGAAAGCGATACCGGCACGGCCTCGCCAGCCAACATAATGAGGGTTTCGTCCGGGTATTCCACTACATGGGCAAGGCCGCCATTGCCGCCAACCCATTGTGATAGTGTCTTTGCGGTCGCCACGATATTGCTGTTGAGATCGTCTTCTGCATCATCATGATCTGGATCCACAGCGGCCAACACGAATGGTGTTTTTGACCAAGGTTGCTCACCAACGCATAGCACCGGACAAGGTGCCTTGCGAATAACGCGCCAATCGCGGGGGGTTATCAGCAATCGCTTGAGCAGAGGCTCCTGTACGCGGTGAAGAATAATCAGTGAGGGAGATGTTCGGGTAATGAACTCTGCCAGTGCTGGTGCTTCTGCGTGCTCCCAAAAAATATGGGTCTCCGTGTCGCCTGCGTCCAGTTTGTCCAGCATACGCCGTAACTGCTTTTCCCAGCCTGCCATCACCTGGCTGCGAGCGCGCTCCAGATGGGCTTTGTCACTGCCGACGGCGCGAACCAAGGGCCCGGAATAGGCGTTGACATATACGCTCAGTAATGAACCCTTGGCCCGGGCAATCTGAACTGCCTTGGCCAGTGCTGGTTGCGGTGCATTAATATCGCTGTCGAGCAGAACAACAATGGTTCCCATTCGGTGACTCCGTATCTTTATGCTCGTAACCGACCGTTTCCACACAAGCCTTCGCGGTCGAGAATTTCAATTTCCCGTCCTTCCACGGCTAAAAATCCCTGTTGCTGGAAACGAGTAAAGATTCTGCTGACGGTTTCCACCGCCAAGCCCAGATAGTTGGCAATATCATAACGTGACATAGGTAACCGTAACCGAACGGCAGACAAGCCTCGCCGTTGCTGGCGAGCTGCAATCGAGAGCAATAATGAAGCAATGCGATCATCCGCAGACTTCTTGCTCAACAGCATATGGAGCTCTCGATCTGCCTGAATTTCACGGCTCATCAAGCTAAAAAAGTGGTGTTGCAACGTGGGGATTTTGCTGGAAAGTTCTTCAAGGCGACCGAATGGAATCTCGCAAACAGAAGACGTTTCAAGCGTTTTTGCAGAGCTCATATGGTGGGCAGTGCTGATCCCATCCATACCAATAATTTCGCCAGGCAGGTAAAACCCGGTAACTTGCTCTTCGCCTTCTTCGGAGAGGACATAGCTTTTGACTGCGCCACTCCGGACCGCATAGACCGACTCAAAAGGATCAGAAGCGCGATACAGGTGCTCACCGCGTTTAAGGGGGCGACCACGGCGCATAATGTCTTCAAGTTGATCGAGCTCGCTGAGGCTGACCGCCAACGGCAGACAAATAGGGCTGAGACTGCAGTCATTACAGGAAGTGCGACTTGCCATGGTATGTCCCGTGCTATCACTGACCAAATGAAGATACTTGCGACTCATTATAGCCCCCTGCTTTTGGCCTTGTACTGTGTCTGGCCACTTAATTCACTAGATAATTCGGCTGAAATGGCGTTTAGCGGCTTCTTTCTGGTAAGCGTCAAACACCATGGCAACGGCTCGCGCCAGCAGTCGACCGCTATCTGTAAGGCTGAGCTGGCGCCAGTCAGACTCAACCAGTCCGTCGGCGGCGAACCGCTGCATCTGCATTAGCTCCGGCCCCAGATAGCTGTTTACATCAATATTCCAGCGCGCGGAGAAGGCCTGCAGGTCAATGCGCAGATCACAGAGTAGGGTGGTAATCAGGTCGCGCCGAATTTGATCATCCCGGTTGAGCTGATAACCTCGCTCAAGCGGCAACTGACCGTGATCAATATCATCCTGCCATCGCTCAATGGATTTCTGGTTTTGGCCATAAAAATCCCCCATGGCGCTAATGGCAGAGGTGCCAAAACCCAATAAGTCGGCGTCGCCATACAGGGTATAGCCCTGAAAGTTACGGTGCAGGGTGCCTTGAGTTTGGGCTTGAGCCAGAGCATCGCTGGGCAGGGCGAAATGGTCCATGCCGATCAGTCGGTAACCGGCCTGTTCCAGCAGGGTTCCCGCGCGACTGAACATGGCGATTTTTTCATCAGGAGAGGGCAGGGTTTGTTCGCTGATCTGCCGTTGAACCTTGAAGCGGGCCGGCAGATGGGCATAGTTATAGAGCGAAATTCGGTCCGGCTTTAGCTCCACAAGCTGCTCAACGGTACGACTCAGACTGGTTTCTGATTGCCAGGGAAGACCGTAGATCAGGTCTGTATTAATTGAGCGGTAACCGAAATCCCGCAACCAGCCAAACACATCCCGCACCATTTCGTAGGGCTGAACACGGTTAACCGCCTGTTGCACTCTGGGGTCGAGGTCCTGCACGCCAAGACTGGCACGATTAAAGCCTAGTCCGCGTAACAGGCCAATCCGTGACGGGCTGACCGTGCGCGGGTCAATTTCAATGGAATAGTCCGCACGATCGTCTTCAAGCAGATGGAAGTGACGAGCGGTGTGGTAGATCAGCTCAGTCATTTGAGCGTCGCTCAGGTAGGTGGGGGTACCGCCGCCCCAGTGCATTTGCAAAACGGGACGTTGTTGGTCCACATGGGCTGCTTTCAGGTTGATTTCGGTAATCAGCCGCTTTAGATAAGCGTCCGCACGGCCTGTATCGGCGGTGACCACCCGGTTGCAGGCGCAGTAGTAGCACACGTTTTTGCAGAACGGGATATGCAGATACAGCGACAACGGCCGATGTGCTTCGTTTCCCCGCTGTAAGGCCTGCCAGTAATCGTCTGCGCTCACCTCTTCATGAAACTGAAGAGCCGTTGGATACGATGTATAGCGGGGCCCTTGATCGCCATAGCGACGAATAAGATCCGTATTCCAGACAGTCATTGACGACATCCGTTTACATTCAATGCGGTCAGTATGGAATATCTGCGTCAGAAGGCGTTGATGCACATCAATGATGACGGTGGATGTTATGGCCAGACTCTATGGTTGTTGGGGAATGGTTGTGGCGGCCATCATGATGATGCTTATGGGCTCCCGCCAAACCTTGCCAAAATAACCAGGCAGCCATTAATAGCATCAGAATTGCTGTTAAACGTCGCCAGCCATTACGACGAAGCAAACCAAGTAACCCGGTAGCCACTCCACCAGCCGCGACCGGAGGGACGGTCACCAATCCAAAAACAAGCATTACTATTGCGCCATGTAGCCAGTCCCCCGTAGCAACCGACAAAGCCAGCGCCGTATAGAGAAGGCCGCAGGGTAAAAACCCCCAAAGCATACCTAGCATCAGAGCCTGATAAGTATGCTGTATGGGTACTAGCGGTCGCGTTAATGGTTGAATTCGTCGCCATACCGCCAGCCCCAAAGATTCCAGGCGGTGCAGACCCATATCGTGCCCCAATAGCATCAAGCCCAGCATTAACATCAACACGGCGGACAAAAGCCATGCAGCGGCGCCAGCGCCGGGAAGAATGGATAACAGCCACTGTCCCATGCCGCCGGCCACTAATCCCAGCAGGGTATAAGTGGATAGGCGACCCAAAGCAAAGAGCCCTTGCCATAGCCAGAGACGAGCCCCTCGGCGGCGCTGCTCTGGTACCGCCATCGATAGTCCCATGCTGATACCGCCACACATACCCAGACAATGTCCGGCGCCGGCAAGTGCCAATAAGGTAGCTGCCGCCAAGGCTTCAGGGAGCGTCATTATTGTTGTCCTTGTTATTCACCTCGTTGCCCTCCGGAGAGCGCTCATGGTTATTGCCGGGCAAACTTTCCTGTCTGCGCTGCTGATCCTGATCATCGAATACTACCCGCCATGCCGGGCTGTCCAGGTCATCAAACTGGCCTCGTTTTAGTGCCCAGAAAAACAACCAGACACCAATGGCGACGATGATCGACGCTAGCGGTACCAGAATAATCAGGATTTCCATGATGCCATCCTGGCTGCGTTCCAGGTCACCAGCAACGAACTGGCGGACATACCAATGGCTGCCAACCAAGGAGGAATAAGGCCTGCCATCGCAAAGGGAACTGTGGAAATATTATAGGTCAGCGCCCAGGCAATATTTTGCCGCAAGGTTTTTTGAGCGCGATGTGATAATTGGCGAAGCATGGGCAGGGCGTGCAGGCTCGGACGTAGTAAATAAATACCAGCGGCTTCGCGAGCCAAAGCACTGCTTTCCGCCACGGCAACACCAACATCGGCTCGTACCATGGCTGCGGCATCGTTAACACCATCTCCTGTCATGAGAACACGAGCGCCCTGATCTTGTAATTCAGCAACCCACAGGGCCTTATCGACGGGCTGCAGCAAGGCCCGCCAACTATCAATTTCCAATGCGCCGGCCACGGCCTCCACCGGCCCTGGCTGATCACCGGATGCCAAATGTAACCGCAAATTATCTTGCCGGAGGGCCTGACAGGTATCCGCAGCTTCATCGCGCAGGGGGGCACTCAAACGCATCAGATAAAGTGGTTTCTCATTGCGATACAGCATCAAGTCAGTTAGCCCGGGTTCATTGCCATAGCTTGCCGGCGCTCGACCAATACGCCAACGATAACCTGCATAGTTGCCGCTGACACCCTCACGATCATGGATTAGTTCATCCATGCAGGGCAGTGTTGCCGTCGTGTTTGTTGCATAAAATGAATCTGCATAATGGCAAATAGCGGTAGCCAGTGGATGCGCTGATCCTGCCTCCAGTGCTGCCGCAATAGTGACCAGTTCATTTTCTGTCATGATGGCTTTATCATCAGGCAAAACTAACTGCTCCGTGGCGGCCACATGAAACTTGGACTGAGTCAAGGTTCCAGTTTTATCCAGCATCACATCAGAAACGCGGCGAATATTCAGTAGCTGCCTGGGGTCTGCCACTAACACACCATGACGTAATGCCGCGCTCACCGAAGCGGAAATACTTAAAGGGCCTGCCAGCGCAAGAGCGCAGGGGCAGGTCACTACCAGCACGGCAATGGCGTGTTCAAAAGCGGCCGTTGGGCTGGTGTTCCAGTGCCAGGCAAGGGTAATTAAGGTGAGCACCAGAACAACGCTGATAAACCGGGCGGCAATCCATTGGTAGCGGATAGTTTCCGCTTGGCGCTTGTCCACAGCCTGATCGACCATTCGACCAATACGGGCCAATAAACTGTCTGTTGCTCGGCTGCTTGCGGTAACTTCAATAAGACCTTCACACAGGCGAGTCCCTGCATGTACTGGACCACCCTGAGAGCGCAAAATTGGCACGGCTTCGCCAGTAAGGGTGGCTTCTTCAATGCTGCCGCCACCTGTGCTAATAAAGCCGTCCACAGGAATTAACTCACCTGCTCGCACCTGCAAAAGATCTCCAGGCTGCACGGCCATGGATGGCACTGGCTGCCAGCTGCCAAATTTCCCAGCAGAGTCCCAGCGTCGTACAACTAACGGTAATCCCTGCTGTAGCTGAACCAGCTGGCGACCCACTGCCGCCCGTTGACGTTGTTCAATCCAGCGACTGATTAACAGGAAAAAAACGAACATGGCGATGGATTCAAAGTACACATGCTCGCCACCAGTAATGGTAAATACCAGGCTACCCAGCCAGCCCATCAAAATGGCCAGTGATACAGGCACATCCATACTCATCATGCCGGCTTTGACAGATCGCCAGGCGCCACTAAGAAAGGGCCAGCCCGAGTAGAACACTACCGGCGTGGCAATGATTAGGCCCGCCACACGGAAAAAGTCGCGCCAGACAGGCTCAAAATCATTAAACGCACCGATATACAAGGCGACTGCATACATCATCGCCTGCATACTGCCAAGGCCTGCAACCAATAATCTGGCGATAAGTTGCTGGCTCGCTTTTTTATCTTTCTCTAACAGACCATCACGCACCGGCAATCGCGGGGTGTATCCAAGATTGTGAAGGCGACGGGCAATTTGGCCACTGTTAATATTTTTACCGCTGACTCGCACTCTCAAGGTAGTCAAATTGAGGGATACTGTTCGAATGCCGGGCAGTTCTTTGAGCGCCCGCTCAATTAACCATACACAGGCGGCACAGTGCACGCCGTCCAATGCCAGAGTCAGGGTTTGCTCTTCGCCTTCACTATGAATAAAGGGGGCTACCAACTCCGGTAAATCAAACAATGCCAGCGACAGCTCTTCGCCAGGGGTGGGCACATCGGCCCATTGATCTCCACGGAAATGGTAATAGTCCCCTAATCCCAATCCGTGAATTGTTTCAATGGCGGCGGCACAGCCCGCACAGCAGGCGGTTACTTCGCTGTCAGGAGTTCGTGCCATAACTGGATGCGGTGCGTCATTACCGCAATGCCAGCAATGTAATTCCGCTTTCAATGGGAGGCTCCGATTTCAAGCGTACCATCGCTTGAAATCGCTGCAGGGGCAGCCAGCCTCCAGCTCACATCAGCGGAGGCTACTCGCACATGCCAGCGGCCCGCAGGAAGTATTGTTGCAATGCGGTACTGACCGCCGCCTGAAGCATCAAGCTGGAACTCTCTGTCCTGTTCCGCCAATGTCGGGTGACGCAGGCTTAATGTCATATGATCTGGCCAAATCATGGATCGCTTGGCATGAAACTGAAATAAGGTAGTGCCACCCTCCACCACAGCAGTCATGCCAATACCAAAATCAGCAGCAAGATTTTCTGCCGCCATACTGCGATTTGTGCCACGTCCTTCCTTGTACCAGTCATCCATAACGAGATCATCCGCATTCTTGAAGGCGATGGTCACAAGAGTAATGCCGGTCACCACCGACGAAGCGGGCAGGGCGATTACAAACCAGACCCATATCTGTTTGTACCAGGGACGCTCAGGGCGACCCGCTGATGAAACGTGATTCCCGCTGACGCCGGATGCCTTGCTCATCAATATCCTCCAGATAAAACCAGACGGGACCTGTGGCCACGGTATGATAGAAAGGGTCAAAGCCCAGTGTTACTCCAACGGTGGCATGGCCTCCGGCACTCACATATATCTCTTCAGGGCCAGACCAGACCAGACCATCTGGCCCCTCGAAGGTCAGCCGAAATGTTTGGCTGCGTTGCGTCTTATTCATCACTTCCAGGCGATAGCTATTTTCAATGCTGCCGTCGCTGGCAATGCGGTACAGGTTCGTGCGGTCACGAATAACATCCAGCTCTGCGGGCACCCGTAACCATAGTGCGGCGGCAAACATCACTGTCATCGCCGTTAGAACAGCCCCATAGGCGATTAACCGTGGGCGTAAAATGCGGGTTTTCAGGCCTTCCAGCGCGTGCTGCGTGGTGTAGCGAATCAAGCCATGGGGCTTTCCTACTTTATCCATGACCAAGTCACAGGCATCAATACAGGCAGCGCAGGTAATGCATTCATACTGCAGGCCATCACGAATATCGATGCCTGTGGGGCAGACTTGCACGCACAGCCCACAGTCAATGCAATCCCCCGCATTACTTTCATCCCGACTTTTGGCGCCACGGGTGCGCGGCTCACCGCGCCGCTCGTCGTAACTGACAATCAGGGTGTCATCGTCAAACATAACACTCTGGAAACGAGCATAGGGGCACATATACATGCAGACCTGTTCGCGCATCCAGCCGGCATTCATATAGGTCGCGAGTGTGAAGAAGCCAATCCAGAAAGCCTCCCAGCCACCTATTTCCCAGCTGCCGAGGAATCCTTGTGATAGTCGATACACCAACTCTGTTATTGGTGTGAAATAACCGACAAAAGTAATGCCGGTAATCAGCGCCAGAAATAACCAGGCTGAATGTTTTGATGTTCGCTTAATAATCTTGCTAGCCGTCCATGGTGCAGCATCAAGCTTGAAGCGGGCGCTGCGGTCGCCTTCAATCCAGTCCTCAATCGAAGTAAAGAAACGGGTCCAAGTGGTTTGTGGGCAAACATAACCGCAGTACACGCGGCCCGCGAGCACGGTAACAAAGAACAATGCAAACGCTGCCAGAATCAACAGCCAAGACAAAAATACAAAATCTTGCGGCCAAAAAGAAAGTGAAAAAATATGAAACTGCCGACCGGGAAGGTCAAACCAGACGGCTTGCCGTCCATCCCACTGCACCCAGGGCATTGCCAGATAGAGACCCATGGTGCTCCAGACCGTTAGCTGGCGAATGCGCTCGAAGCGGCCATTAATCGACTTGGGATGAATTTTTTCACGGGCCGCATAGAGACTGATCTCCACTGCATCGCTATCACGAGGGGTCACATCAATGGTAGTAATACGTTTTTTCTCAGTCACCGTATAACCCCTGTAGATAGTGAGTTTCCAAATCCATATTCTTGCTGGTCAAATGTACACTTCAGGCGAAAAAAAGGCCTGCGGTATGATGCCGCAGGCCCCGTCCATGGCCGCTGGGAGCCGGGCCGTGTTACTGCGACACGCTTTGCTGTGATAGCCCATATATATAAGCTGTTAATACATGAATCCGTTCCGGAGATAGCAAATCCTTGAATGCTGGCATCACGCCCGCACGACCATGACGAATACCATATTCAATATCGGGCAAGCTGCCACCATAAAGCCAGCTGTCATTAGTCAGGTTGGGAGCGCCAAACATTGGATTGCCCTCACCTCCAGGGCCATGACAGGCAGCGCACATCATAAAGCGGGGCTCGGCACGTTCGATGGCCTCTCGTTTTGCCGGATCTTCACGCAGGGCAGGGCGGGATAAACTTTGGACATAGAGGGCCATATCTCGGACGGCTTCATCAGTGCCGCCAACAGCAGCCACCATAGGCGGCATCATTCCCTGACGACCGCTGGCAATACTCGTGCGAATTGCCTCCGGTTCTCCGCCATAAAGCCAGTCGTTATCGGTCAGGTTCGGGTAACCACGAGCGCCGCCGGCATTAGCGCCATGGCAAGTGGCGCAATTATTAGCGAAAAGGCGGGCGCCCACCTCCATAACTTCCTGATGTTGCCACAACTCCTCGACAGGAACGGCGGCATATTGATCAAAAATTGGTTGAGTTTGTTTGTGAACAAAATCGACCTCTGCCTGCCATTGACCCTCCTGAGTCCAGCCTAGCAGTCCAGGGTATTTGCCCAGTCCCGGATACAGTGCCAAATACACCACGCTGAATATCAACGTTAATATAAATAGCCATAACCACCAGCGCGGCAGTGGCGTGTTCTTTTCCTCAATGCCATCGAATACATGGCCCGTGGTTTTTTTACTGGCTTCCTCCTGGCTGATGCTGCGATTCCAGATTAGCAAGCCTGCACAACCACCCAGCACCAATACGGTAAGAATAATGATGTACCAACTCCAGAAATCACTCATGGCGCTGTGGCTCCCCTACAGAATCTGAACGATCGGCATCAAATGGCAACTGTGCCGCATCGTCATAGCGAGACTTGCGTGTTGGCCAGAACACCCAGATCACCATAGTCATGAAAGCAAGAAAAAACATCAGGGTGAAACCGGTTTGAAAACTGATGACATCCATAACTATCTCCCGGTCATCGCATGGCCAAGCTGTTGCAGGTAAGCCACCAGCGCATCTTCTTCCGTAGCTTCGGACCATTCGCCGGCGACTTTACCCATTTGCTCGGCAATCATTTCTTCGCTGTAGGGCACCTTCAGTACATTCATAAAAGTACGTAGCTTGCGCTCTGTGTGACGCCAGTTCACCGGTGTGCGCTCAAGCCATGGGTAGCCCGGCATATTTGACTCTGGTACCACATCACGAGGGTTG
The DNA here is from genome assembly GCA_002840115.1 of Gammaproteobacteria bacterium HGW-Gammaproteobacteria-14. Classification (GTDB taxonomy): domain Bacteria; phylum Pseudomonadota; class Gammaproteobacteria; order Pseudomonadales; family Alcanivoracaceae; genus PGZG01. Next base: position 11,863 of record PGZG01000033.1, read on the forward strand.
CGCAGATGAACCCGCTGCCAATCATCGCTATAGCGTCCGCCAACACGGGCCAGATCCGGACCGGTACGCTTAGAGCCCCAAAGAAAAGGGTGTTCCCACACATCTTCCCCGGCAACGGAGTAGGGACCATAGCGTTCGGTCTCTGCACGCAACGGGCGTACCATCTGGGTATGGCAAACGTGGCACCCTTCACGGATATAGATATCTCGACCTTCCATTTCCAGAGCCGTATAGGGTCGCAATGTCTGCAACGGCTCAGTGGTGGATTTTTGCCAGAACAGCGGCACAATCTGGGCCAGTCCAGCAAAGCTGATGACGATCAACACCAGAACGATCATAAGGCCGACATTTTTTTCAACTCTCTCATGGGCATTAGACATGTCGGGACTCCTCTGCTTCTGCCACGTTGTTTTCATTGCGTTCATTCTTCTCGTCACGCAATGTTTTCCAGACGTTCCAGGCCATTAACAACATCCCGGCGAAGAAAATCGTGCCACCGATCAGGCGGACAACGTAGTAGGGGAATCGGGCTTCCATTTCCTGAACAAAGGAATAGGTCAAAGTGCCATCGGTATTTACGGCTCGCCACATCAGACCTTGCATTAACCCGGATACCCACATGGAGGCGATATAGAGGACTGTCCCAATGGTGGAAAGCCAGAAATGGGCATAGATCCAAGCCGTGCTGTACATGCCTTTGCGATTAAAGACTCGTGGAATCAAAACATACATACAACCAATGGTGATCATTGCCACCCAGCCCAGCGCCCCGGAATGCACATGACCAATGGTCCAGTCCGTATTATGGCTCAGAGCGTTAACGGTTTTAATCGACATCATGGGGCCTTCGAAGGTCGACATCCCGTAGAAGCTTAATGAGACAATCAGGAAGCGAATAATGGGATCCGTGCGCAGCTTGTGCCAAGCCCCAGACAAAGTCATGACGCCGTTAATCATGCCACCCCAGCTAGGCGCCAATAGCACAATGGAAAACACCATGCCCAACGACTGAACCCAGTCAGGCAACGAGGAATAATGCAGGTGATGGGGGCCGGCCCACATATACACAGCAATCAGCGCCCAAAAATGAACAATAGAAAGTCGGTAGGAGTACACCGGACGCCCAGCTTGAATAGGAATGAAGTAATACATCATTCCAAGAAAACCCGCTGTCAGGAAAAAGCCTACCGCATTATGTCCATACCACCACTGCACCATGGCATCGATGGTACCGGGATAGGCCG
>PGZG01000262.1 GCA_002840115.1 Gammaproteobacteria bacterium HGW-Gammaproteobacteria-14
TGAAAGCCGCGGGATAACCGCCGCTGCGCTTCAATCCCACGCGCAAACACCATAACTCCGGAGGTATCCAGGTCCAGCCGATGTACCAGCTTGATGTCCTCGAAGTTTTCCGCCAAACGGTGCAGAGCACAGTCCTGTTTCAGTGGCCCTCGGCCTGGCACGGAGAACAGCATGGAGGGTTTGTCCACGATCACCAGATGCGCGTCATGGTGAAGCACCTTGAGCGGCTCCAGACAGGGCGGAGGAATGTGCTCCGGTCGTTCCATGGATGCTTCCGTTAGCATTAGCTGGCTTCGATGATCAGCAGGTCAGCTTCGGCTTTCTTGGGCTTGCGTGTGGTGCGCTCGATTACTCGGGCATCAAATTTCTTTTCGCACATTTCCGCTAGCTGATAAAAGGGGTCGCGTCCGGGGTCGGCGATGATAATGCGCTTGACCCCCGCCTTCAGGGACCGGCGAATCATCTTGAACAGCACGGGTGTCAGCTCATCCCAAAAGCAGATGTCGGCACCGGCCATAGTGTGGACGCCTGCCAGCCGGGTTTTGCCCAGTTTCTCGAAACGGCATTGCAATGGCTCAACAGTAACGCCATTGATCTCGGCATGAAGTTCAAGGTAGGGGAAAACACCCTTATCGGCATCCATGGCAATAACGTGCTGCCCCAGCTTTTTGGCAGCATAAATACCCAGTGGCCCCCAGCCACAACCGAGATCCACAAGCGTTGCGCCCTCGGGGGGTGGGTTCTTTTTCAGCTGGTCCATCAGTAACCAACTGGAGTTCCACACTTTATTGCCATGAATGGCTGGCTCTGGATGGTCGCGTTTGATTTTGCGAACCAGCGCATGGGAAGGCTTGAGGACGGTAATGCTACGGCTATGGATGGCACGCGGGTCATCGCGGGCAATACGAGTAGTCATGAAATCTCTTCGCTTTTTGATAATGGGCGGAATAGTGGCACTGGGCTTGTTGCCGAATAGGCCACACCTTACGGGCTGTTACAGGTAGCAGCAATACTTCACAGTACAGACTGACATCATCCGGTTACACTAGCGTTTATATCTGGGGGAAGTCGCGTTTGGTATCCGGTATTCAATTAGCACGCACAGGTTCTGAGGCCATGGGCAGCCTGCTCGCCGGGCGTCGACGTTATTCCCGTGCATTGCGCACGGCGTTAGACGTGATTGCGTTGTATGGCCGTCATGGTCTGGCGATGCGCCGAGCCAAGGGTGAGGCGCTGGAGCGGGTTCACCAGCGGGCGGCGGAGTCCGTTGTACAGCTTTGCCGTCGTAATGGGGCTATCTGGGTCAAGGCTGCCCAGTTCTTCAGCTGTCGGCCGGATGTCTTGCCGCCAGCCTATATCATTGCCCTGCAGGCTCTGCAAAATGACGCCGCCCCGGTCTCTTTCCAGCGCATAGAGCCTCTGTTGGAGAAAGCCTGGGGTAGCCGCTGGCGTGATCGTTTTCGTCACTTTGACGAAACGCCGGCGGCGACAGCCTCTATAGCTCAGGTTCATCGGGCAACCTTGCTGGATGGCCGCGAGGTAGCGGTCAAGATTCGTTTACCCAAAGTGAAGGAACTGTTTGAGCAGGATGCCCGTGTTTTCCGGTTGTTGGCACTGCTGATGGCGCCCATGTTCAAGGAGCTGGATTTCGTTCAGATCACCGAGCAGTTGCTGGAAATGACCTCGGTGGAGCTCGATTTCAGAAACGAGGCGGAAAATATGCGCCGCTTCGCCCGCATACCACACCCAGCGCGCATCAAGGTGGCGGCATTGGTGGAGGAGCTTTCCGGTGCCCATGTGCTGGTATCGGAGTGGCAACATGGCCACCGGTTGCGTGATTATCTGGATGCCAATCCGGATCAGGCGGCGGATTTGCTAACCTTG
>PGZG01000034.1 GCA_002840115.1 Gammaproteobacteria bacterium HGW-Gammaproteobacteria-14
CCAGTACATGCGCCTGATAAACCAACTCTTTCAAAGCCTGTTCTTCGGAAATACCTCGCTCCGCCGCGTATTGCTTGTAGTTGTCTGCGATCAGCTTCAGTTCCTGGCTGTGCAGCTGACGGTTGTAGGCATCCGCCTGCTTGGCGATCCAGGCGCCGTCGTTGACGTCGCCACCCACCAGCATGGCGCCGGTAAGGCCTGCGAGCTGTGAGGCCGCCGTGCGTCCGGCTCCGTCCTGACCAGCAATCTGATCAAGCTGAGGACTCAGCCACTGATTTAATCCCGCCGCCGCTGCGCCCGTGGCAAAGTCACCGCCAGTGGCCTCCGCAACCAATCCTCCTGTGACTCCATGCAGCCCGACACGCCCCATGCCTCCCTCAACGAACAAACCGAACTGGCCTGCATTCCCTTCCAGGGCACCGTCAACGGCCAGATGGTCTGCAAGGTTGCCGATCTGGTTAAACGCCAAGGCAGACAGCACGTTGTTCCCCTGGTTCTCCATACTGGTTTTCAGGTGATCGTTAAAGCTACCGCCCTGAATGGCAGCGGAAACTCCAGCGGATGCCACTCCTTGAGCGGCATTATGCAGCGTAAACCCTGTCATGCCTTTCCAGTCATTGAGGTCAAATCCCTTGGTGATCTGATAAACAGAATCATGCTGCACGGCATCAACCTTACCAAACTGCATCTCGTTAAAAACCGGGTCTATCACACCTGTAACCAAGCCCGCCGTGACCGCCGATATGCCGAGCCCCTCCAGACTATCGCGACTACCCAGATCAGAAAGCGCGCGATCAAGCTTGCCACCATTATTGACCGTCGAGACTGTCACTGCGGCGGCGGAACCACTCACTACCGCTCCTGCCATGGAGGCAGCAACCACTCCGGTTGTAGTGGCCGTCGCCGCTCCAGCTCCAGCCACAGCATTAACTACACCAGCCCCAGCCCCTCCCGTCATTGCCGTCGCAACAATCGTGGTTGCCAATGCAAGCCCTGGGCCCATGCCCTGGCTGTCATAATCCCATTGCTCATGAACTTCCTTGACTTTTTTCCAGTCAACGTCACCACGCTCTTCCATATCTTTCAGCCAGGCAAGCTTGGGATCAGCATCCACCATGGCATCAATCATTTCGCTAACGGTGCCCTTATCAATATTCACAATATCAATTTTGACTCCCTTCGCAGCATTAATAGCAATCTGTCCTGCCGCCTGAAGATGCGATTGTTTTATGGTTTCATCATAGGAGACACCCCCCTCAACCTTCTGCCAGGAAAGGCTAGACCCTTCACTATGTGCAGATTGACTCTCAATATCCTTGACAGAAGCAAAGATAACCTTGCCGTCTGTGTTCAAAGCAATATCTCCAGCTGATTCCAGCGAAGCCGCTTCGTAGGTCTGATTACCCTTGGATGTTATTGTGATATTCGAGGCCTTAATCTCGCTCACAACCGCGTGACTGCTTTCTTTTTCTTGGCGGCTCAACGTGCTGGACGTACCGAACTCCCCCATGCTCTTGTCTTCAATGAATTCTTGGCGCTGACTATATGCCGCCAATAGACTCACTTCCCCTCCAGCATCCAACAACACACCCTCAGCAGCATTAACCTTGCCTGCTGTGATTTGGATATCTCCACCACTTTTGATTACCAGATTGCCACCCGCTGCAGCAGTTACACCATTAACCGATGTTTCTATAACGCTTCGCTGATAACTACTACTAGTGCCACCCCCTCCATCGGACTCTTTGATGTCACCACTCGTCGTCGCACTAAATGCAACATCCCAAATGACGTCGCCACCTGCCGATATCAGAAGATCATTATCTGCTCCCATCTGGGCACCAACTATATGCAGGTTTTCCTTGGCATCCATAGTGATGTCGCGCCCAGAAACAACCGACACTTCTTCGCGGTATTCATGGGAATAATGACCTTTTTTACTTTCTGTTTTTATATTGCCATCAACTCCTAACGCCCCGGAAACCCCCAGAGTCATAGCATCCAGCGCAAAATTCTGCAGCTCCGCAATGGCCTTGACAGGACCGCGCAGCTCTCTGGTAGTGACATCCCAGCTCTTATCCTCCAATGCCACGACACCCATAACGATATTGCTTAATCCACCACTTAAAACAATCGGCTGGCCCTGCTCATCCAACAGCATGGCGCCAGACTTGTCTCTTTCCACATAGCCACCGCCCAGGCGAAGATGCTTATCAGCCTGCAACTCTGCACCTATTAGAAACAGACTCCCTTCGGCATTAATGGATAACTCTCCCCCCGAAGACAATCCCGCCACCGCAAGGCTTTCCTTGTAATAACCTGAATCTGTCGTTTTAACTCGCGCGGCATTTTTGTCTTCTTCTATACGATGGTAAGAGCTGGCATTGATGCCGGATTCGACAATAACATCACCGCCGGCATCAACTTGCACTCCCTGCTCGCCATGGCCGGTTGAGGCCAGAATGGCTATGGAGCCCTTTTCTGCATTGAGTGTGAGGACACCGCCGGAGACAATGGATGTGCCAACAAGCTCTCTGCCTGTGACCTCTGTGGAGGTGGTGGAGCTACGACCAAAACTGCCACTGCTTTTGTCCTGGTGATAATGGGAAAACTCATCGGCAACGGCTTCAATGCGAATATTATTTCCGGCCAGCAGCGAAGCATTCCCTCCAGCAGTAACGCCTGCTCCCATCAGGGTAATGTTATTGTCTGCCTCCATGAGAAGATCCAGGGTGCTGGTAATAGAAGAGGCCAGATGGGAAACCTGACTGCCATTAGATTGATGGCCGCTCTGGCTGATATCGTAAGCAAGATGAACAGCAACGGTGTCAACAATAATGCTCCCGTCGGACTTTAGCGATACGGACTCCCCGGACATACTGGCACCAGTGATATGAATGTTGCCGCCACTGGTCACCGTTAGTTTTCCTGTCGCATCGATAGCGGCCTGGCTGCCAACCGCCGTAGTCACAAAGCCGTCATTGCCGATAACTTCTGCTGCCGTGCGATGAATCACATCACCGCCAGCATCAAGGGTTATATCGTGGCCACTCAGCTCGCCACTAAGATTGACAATATCTTTTTTGGCTGTGACTTTTAGAAGCTCACCCGCTTGAAGCTGGCCCGTATTGGTCACATTAGCTGCCGTAGCCTCCACGTTCAGAGTGGTGTCCGCACGAACCACGCCATGGTTGTTAATTTCACCAGCACGCAGGTCCACATTCTCCCCCGCCAGCACACCCCCGGAAACAAGGCTGCTACTGGAGAGATACACCACCGGTACCAGCACCTTCTGCCCGGCCACGACTTTTTCTTCCAACCAGATCATATCGGCCTGAAGTGCATTCACCTGATCTGCTGACAAACTTACACCAATAGAAAGCTGAAGGGATTCAGCGGCGGCGATACCATTATCCATCAAGACTTCAAAATGTTTCTCCCGCGCAAGCTGATCCATCGCCGCAACGCCAGGCTGGGCAATCAGCAAGTCCTGCAGCATTTTCATTTCATAGAATGCATCACCTAAACGTCGTGAGTTTGCATCCGGGCTCCAGCCGAGGCGGTCGAGCATATAGGCTGAGCCCATAAAGCCGCTACGGGTCGCAAACAAAGGATCAGATACGATCAGCGGTTGAAGAGGATTAGAGCTCAGAGTGAAAAGACCGTGCTTGCCAGGTAGGGTAAAACCGTTAGATACGAAGGGGTCAAGGCGAGTAACGCCCTCCAGATCAATGTTAATCTCACCATTTTCCGGCAGGGATCTTCCCAGCGAAAGGTTGGCTCCTTCTTTTTCTTTGCCATTGGTAATTTTATTGCTGGCTTTTATCGTCAATTTACCGCCCGCAACAACCCTGGAGGAGAGCAGCGGATCAGATTTCACGGTTTGATTTACAAATAACGGCTTGTTCTCTTCATTAAAACTGTGAAAATATTCAACACTTCCATCATTCATTACAACCCGGTAATTTTTGTTATAACCACTATTAATTTCCTCAAAAGATAGAACATTTTCGAACGCGATATACTTCACGCTATCTGGGAAGTCGCGCCTTAATATTAGAGCCTCAAAATGATGGCATCGCGTTCTACCATCACCGCACCGCCCAGGATCTTCGCTACGCTCAATGGATGTCAGTATAAAATCAGACCTATGATCAAATCCTGTTTTTATTTTTGTATGACGAGAAATATCAATACGCAACGTTTGATCAATATCCACACGATAGTCGAGGTTTCTGAATTCCTCCGCATGGATAACAATGCCCCCAACAGCATGAATATCGCTGTACTCATTAAGAACCGATTCACCATTAATTTTAATATCGCTTCCCGAATATAGCTGCCCCGGCCGGGGAGCAACCCCTGAAAACCTCACACCTTGACCTGTGAGAGTCTCCCTTTTTGCAATAAATCCATGGCAGCTTTCATTCTTAGGGTATGTCAAAAAACACCGCTTATGCTCACTGGCAGAAACTCCGTCAAACGCCTTAAAGGAAACAATAGGAGCAGCATCAAAATAAGTAAGACCTGGAAGCTCTGAACGCTTGTTAATCACTCTTTTGGCATTTAGCGTCATATCGCCACCTGAGGCGATCAAGCCAGAAACATTTTCGATGCGTTCCGCAGGAGCATTATCAGCCCCGGAAATCGTGAGCGCACCCAGCGAATATATATCGCCATAATTGTGCAGCGTTCTGGCATTAATCGTCATGTCCATCCCGGAGAGCAAAAAGGATGCCAAACCATTAACAACACTACGGGTGGATAAGGTCAGCTCTTCAAGAGAGGCCAGATGTCCATCATTATTTACAGCATTCGCAGCAATGCTCAGATCGCCAACAGCCACAAGCCTGCCCTTGTTATTCATTTGCCCAGCGGCTGTAAAATCCGCCGACCCGGCTATTTCCCAACTATGACCCTCTCCTATAGAAATATTATTTTTACTGGTTAACGAAAGCTTGTTACCTGCCTGAACCTCACCCTCATGCTGATAGTCATCAACATTCAAAGTCAGGTCATTGACTGCCAGAAGCTCACCCCCAGAATTACGGATTGATGCTACTGAAACCGTAATGTCATGCCCTTGTATGCTACCCGTATTTACAAGGCTTTCGCTGGCTGGCAACTCTTCCTGGTCAACTGTGACCCCATCATCAAGGTTATCCAGGCGGCCGGCTCCCAGGGTAACCTTATTCCCCTGAATCATTCCGGCATTGTTAATTTCTCCAGATACCGCCAGAGACATTGTGTCCGCCACCAATGCCCCCTGATTACTTAACTCAGTAACCGTGATGGCAAGATCACCAGCTTCAATGACTGCCTGATCGTTATTGAGTAGCGTGTCAGCTTGCGCAGAAACAACCTCTCCCTTGATAAGCCCTGAGTTTTCAATATCATCGGAGACATCAAGGTGCATATCCCTGGCATTCAAAATACCTTGATTGGCAAGCATTGAAGCCGAAACCTTTAGATCGGCAGCATCAATAGCTGCCTCAGCATCTAGCTGAACTGAAGCAGCATTTAGCACCACTTTCTTCGCTTCAACGGAGTCGCGCTTGAGGTTAATGGCGGCCGCATCAATATCTATATTACGGATGGCGGTTGCGGCCCCATCCGCAATCACTTCACCCGCGCTCTCAATATTAATATCCCGTGCTGCGCTTAAACGCCGGTAACGAACATTGCCATCCGCAGATATTTCAATATCACCTGACTGTGCTGACACCGGTGCATTCAAGCGAACGCCAACGCCAGACTCCGTTGCAATAAGGCGAATACGATCCCCGTAAATGCCTCCCAATGCGGAGCTGCTGATGGAAAACCCAGCAGAGCTGTCCGTACCGGCATCAATATTACTAATCCCCAAAGAGGCATATTCGACCCGTTGCTTACCGGTAATCAGGTTAATATTGTTACCGTAAAGATCACCACTGAGGTGCACTGCCTCCGCGATCACATCAAACTGATCCGCCGCCAGAGCATTCAAGCCCCCGGCACCAATATTCACGGTGCCGCCCGTAACATGCAAAGCGCCTGGCATTCCATCATCAATAACCGGCCTTCCGGTACTGAGCGTTGCTCTATTGGTATTAATGAATCCACAGCCGTCACAGCTAATGCCGTTGGGGTTGGCGACAATAACATTGGCGCGCTTACCACCCACCTCAATAAAGCCACGCAGATCTGAAGGGTTACGGGAGGTCACTTCGTTGAGAATCACGCGAGCAGACCCGTTGCCAAGGTTCGGGTTAGCGTCGATATAACCCGCAATACCCGTTTTAACAACTTTATTGCTGTTATTAAGAATTAACCCCTGCTGGCTAACATCAAAACGGCTGTAGGTGTTGTGGGACAAACCTTTGCTGTTGGGTGCCTCAATATTGACAATGGTTGTGCCGTTCGCTGCACGGTCCATCTTGGCCTTCGAACCTGATGCAAGACGCACATCCGAGGCATGCACTAATAGTGGCTGCCAGATAATCAAAGCCGCCAACCATAATGACAATGCCCGCACCAGAGATCGCCCGGCACGGAAGCCAGAAAAAGAACTGCATGATAATCGCTTCCCTGTGATATCAGTCATTATAAAGTCTCTTATCAAAGTTCTTATAAACTAAGCGTCATTCGAGCTCGTACAACATGACTATTGTCAGACTCTTTAGTAGACACCCGCTGTATGGGTGCACTCGCTTCCAGGCCAATACGCAGGCGCTTCCAGCTAATATCTGACCCAGCCGTTATCCCGGCAAGCCTGTTAAACTCCGTCTCGTCACCTTGGCTGGGAACCCAGCCCAGTTCCGTGGCAAAAAATGGCCTCGCCCAGATGCCGGTGCTACCGATACGCGGGCTGATGGCGTATTCCATACTAAACGTATGACCACTATTACCAGTGACGCTAATATCGTCGAAACCTCGTACGCCAGAAGCGACAGAAAAGCGCTGCAATGGGAACAATTCATTGTCGGAATGTTGACCATTCCAGCGCAATTGCAGTGAGCCATTTTGCCAGACGAACGGATACATACCGCTTATGTTCAACTGAACTCTCTGGTTATGAATGTCCGCAATACTTTCTCCGGTTAACAGCGCTGTTCCCGGGCCATGGCCCTCACTGTATTCCGCCGTCACTCCGCCACTGAGCTGCAAGCGGTGCCATCGATAACTGATATCAAGACGGGCACCACTACTATTAAGCTGATAACTACTGACTCGAATCACTGTGTCATCGAGATCATTAAGAACATCACTGTAACTAAACAATGCAGTCAGATTGACTCGCGTGGTGGAGCTTCGATGCAGCACGCGCCCCAACTCAAATCTGGAAGTATCTGTTTCTCCAGTGGCATCAAGACGCTCAAATGCTGCATCGACCCTGTTGAGATAGGCCTGCCGACTAAAGCCCGCCGCGATTAGCCAGTACCTCAAGCCAATTTCATAATCCACGCCGCCGCCCCAGGAGCGATCCGATACGGCACGATCAAGGTCCGTATTCAGGGCAACTAGCAAGCGATCCGTCAGGCCAAAAGGACTACCAATTTCCGTGTTAAGCAGCGCCGAACCGTGCATTGTGCTGCCATAGTATTTCTCATTAACAACCATGGTGGCTCCAACACGGCGACCCTGCTGCCCCAGCATACGCAGCACGGACTCGCCATTATCGCTACCCGGCAAAATATCGAAGGCCGCTTCCAGCCCTCGAACACGACCAAGGTTTTCGATTGCCTGTTCCAGGTCCCGCAAGTTAAGCAGGCGCCCGGAACGAACCGGCAGTGCCAGTCTCACTTTGCGAGACGACAGGCCTTCCGTCTCAACACGCTCAATACGCCCGGCCACCAGAGCAAACACAAGCTCGGCTTGATCAAGGTCTTGCTCGGGGATCAGTAAGCGACTGGTGACAAACCCCTTACCGGTAAGATGGTTGCTTAACTCTCTATGCAGTTGCTGCAACCCGAATGCCGTTAAACAAGCACCCGTAGCGGCTTGAATCCGAGAGCTCAATACCGCTTCCAACTGCGGGGCCAATCCGTTGGCGACTCTCAGCTCAATGGCGGTAACCGTGAAACAGGGGCCCGATGACTCAATATCGACTTGTTCTGCCGCCCTTGCCGGACCGGGCAAAAAAACATCATCCGCGCGACGTTGCTCGCGCCGTCGCTGCTCTTCCTGAAGTCGATCGAATGACTCTTGCTGCGGTGTGCGCTCCGCAGCAAGCACCGTAAGGCTGGCTAGAACTGACACGACCATCAACAGCGCCGCAATAGATTTATAAGCACCGCATCCATGCATCTTGATACTTTTTCCCTGATTCCCCCAACGAAACCAGGCGAGTATAGTCGCCACTTTCCGCGACACCAATGCTGATTACAGATTCGATGCGAAAAAGATTTTTCACCTCCGCCATACTCCTGACACAAGGAATTATTGCTGCGATTTTATTCGCAGCCTCCAGCGTCGTTGCGTCTATTGAAGTCTGCGACAGTGATATCAAAACAATTTCAAATGACCAGCCTAACCCAGACTTAACCGCGCTGGTTGCTGCGCTTAGTGAAGCAGCCAGCGGCGCACCCTCTACCCTGCGTCAATTACGCAATGCCATTACCGAATTACCGCGCTCTCCAGCGGAAAGCATGCTGCAGGATCGCGCCCGAGTGATATTGGCAGCCCATGCACTACGCGATGGTAAGGCTCTTGAAGCGCGTCAGTGGCTCTCCTCGATTTCCACAGAAAGCAGCATGGCGGTGGATGCAGGCTTGCTAATGGCTGAGTCCTGGCGGATAGCAGGAGATAACGAAAACGCCTTAACCTGGTTTATGCGGGTTGGCCGCCACTTCCCTTACGATATTGCCGCGCTCAATGGCTTACTGGATGCTGCGGATAATCTGCGCAGCCAAGGCCATGCCCCCATGGCAGCTGCGCTGCATGATGAAGTACTGAATCGCGCTATGACGGCGAGAGGCATCCTTGATGCACTGCCGGATGACCCTCATGCGCGCGCCGATATTATTTTGCTTTCAAGCTCTCACCTGCCCGCCCCTCTAAGACGGCAGCTCAATGAACAAATCCTGCACCATAGTCCTGATACGAGAAACGCGCGACGCACCAGCCAAAGAGCGGAGCAACGGTGGCATTGCCTGCTCAGACAGCAGCGGGATATGGAGCAACAGCGCCGTATCATCCTGCAACAAGTCACTACAACCCGGCAGGCACTCGCTGACATCGACCAACAACTGATTGCCATGGAACTACAACGCCAGAGCCTCAGCACGGCCATGGTTCCCAACGATTTTTCCGCTGAGCAAGTCAATCTGCGCCAACAACTTCGACAAGTCAGCAATACCATGCTGAGGACGCAGGCCCAGCGAGATTTCCTGGCATCCGCGCAAGACAAGCTTCCGCTGATGCTCAACGATACAGAGCAACGGCTGGCCATATTGGCAGCCTTCTATGAAGACGTCCGGGGAAATGCGCAGGCAAGTATGGATGAAGGGATTCGTCGCGCTCTCAACGCACTGGATAACCAGTTCAGAAACATTGCCGCCGAGAGTCAGGCGCGGCAAGCAGAGTTATTAGTAGAGATGGGGGCCGTAACAGCACAGTGAAGAAACACTCGTTGAACTCAAGCCACGACCGCTGTTGGAAAACCTGAAACTTGAAACAGTCGTGGCCTGATGCTTTTTAATACTTAGCTATTCTTTGGAAACTTATTCTTTGGAAATTTTAGGCGCCGAATCCTTTACCGTGTCGCGGGCGTCTTCGGCGACATCCAGTACATCATCAGCGAACCCGCCAATCTCCGCAGTAATATCACGCACCAGCTGGTAGATACTGTCGCGATCCACTTCCTTGTCTTCGTTATCGACAAAACCACGGGCGTAATCGACCACCAGATTGTGGATATTTTCCACCCGAACAGTGCCCGATTTCACCGTGCTTTCCAGTACGCTACGAACGGCGTCTAGTACCTTGATCATGCCTGTCTCCTGGGATTGGCGCTTCAGGCCATCGCAGTTTTGGCACGTTTGCTGTTCGGTAGCGACAGGCGCATTACCTTACCCAGCACCGAGCCAAACTGGCGATGGAGCGGTTTCGCGTTGTAAGGCAGGTTGTACTTGCTGGCAATGGACCGCACCTCACGCGCAGCTTCAGCATACCGGTTACTGGGCATGTCAGGGAACAAGTGATGTTCAATCTGATGACTCAGGTTACCGCTCATAATGTGCATCAGCTTGCCACCTTCGATATTGGCGGAACCCAGCATCTGACGCAGGTACCAGCGGGCCTTGTCTTCGTTTTCCACATCTTCCGGGGTGAAGTCTTCGACTCCCTCCGGGAAGTGGCCGCAGAAAATAATGGTATAGGCCCACAGGTTACGGATCAGGTTAGCGCTGATGTTGCCGGTTAGCACGGGCAGGAAAAACGGCCCGGCCAGTAACGGGAAGAACACATAATCCTTGGCCACCTGCTTGCGGACTTTTTTACCAATATGCTTGAGCTGGCCCCAGGCCTCCTTCAGGCTCTTCTCGCCCTTGCGTACCCGCTCAAATTCCACATCGTGTAGGGCCACGCCCCACTGGAAGAAGGTCGCCAGCAACGCATTGGTTACCGGCTGCGCCAGATAGGCCGGGTGCCATGGCTGGCGCTCGCTCATCCGCAAAATGCCGTAACCCACATCACGATCCATGCCGACCACATTGGTCCACTTGTGGTGCATATAATTATGGGAGTGCTGCCACTGATCGGAGGGGCACACATTGTCCCACTCCCAGGTAGATGAATGGATTTCCGGGTCACGCATCCAGTCCCACTGTCCATGGATTACATTGTGGCCAATTTCCATATTCTCCAGGATTTTTGCCACCCCCAACATCGCGGTACCCGCCAGCCAGGCCGGCGGCAAAATGCCGGCAAATAGCAGGCCACGGCCGCCGATTTCCAGGGAACGCTGTACCTTGATCATGCGACGAATATAGCGGGCATCGTCTTCACCCAGACTATCCATAATTCGCTTGCGTACCGCTTCAATCTCGGCACCAAACTGCTGCACCTGCTCATCGGTAAGATCCACCGGCAGACGGGATTTACGAGCAGCTTTAATAAGCGTTTTATCGAGATTCAGTGATGCAGTCATGGTGGCTCTCCTTATAGTTCGAGGGTGACATTACCGGCGGCGGCGCATACACAAATGCGGACCATATCGCCGGTTTCACCGAATACTTCACCAGTGGTCAGATCGCGGACCTGACCTTCTTTCAGGGTGACCAGGCAGCCCTGACAAATGCCCATTCGGCAACCATGCTTGGGCAGCAATCCTGCCTGCTCGGCCACTTCCAGCAGCGGCTTGTCACCGCTAGCCTCGGCGGCGCGCTCACTGTTCCAGAAACGCACCTCCCCGCCACGGGCGTTGGCATCGCGCTTCAGTGCCGGGCGGAAATTTTCCTGACGCAATTGATCGCCAAGCTCCGCCTGCTGCCAGTGGGCGGATACACTGTCCATCAAGGCTTCAGGACCGCACACATAGGCAGTACGCTCGCGCCAATCCGGGCACAAGGCCTCTAGCCGTTTCGCTGAAAAATGCCCCTGAATCGCCCCGCTTTTGGCCGCTGCGCGAGTGAACAAATTCTGGCTGTTCCAGCCGTGAGCCAGAGCCAGACCAAGGCGCTCCTCGGCAAACAGGTTGCTGGCATCGTCCGGGGTGTAATGCAGGTGCACCAGATCCGCCTCGCGGTTGGCCGATGCCAGACTACGCATCATGCCCATAGCAGGAGTGATGCCACTGCCTGCAGTGATAAACAGCAGTTTCGGTAAACCACCTTGAGACTGCCCATCTTGAGGTAATGTGAACTCACCCGCAGCCTGATCCAGCATCAGCACCATGCCGGGGCGAGCCCGCTCGTTGATCCAGCGGGATACATGGCCGCCATCCAGCGCGCGGACAGTCACGGAAAAGCGCTGCCCACGGCGGGCATCGCCGGAAGACACTGAGTAACAACGCCAGTGACGCACACCTTCAATATCGACACCCAGTCGGACATACTGGCCAGCCAGAGCGCCCTGCCAGGCATCATTCGGGCTAATTACCAGAGAAACAGCGTTGCTGCTCTCACGAATTACCTGCTCAATACGACCCCGGGGACCAGCGCCCAACAACGGGTCGATCAGCTCAAGATAGGACTCCGGGATGGCGGGTGTCGCCAGCCAACGGCCAAAACGGATCAGCGGGTTACGGGACAGGGCATTCATGGTCGCATCCAGTCATTAGTACACATGTGTGCACTATAAGATCCGACCAGAGCGAAAGTCAACAACTGTACACAAAAATAGATATAACCTTTTTATTTCATAAGGTTATTAATATATCCAAGAGTAATAGTGCCGCCAGGGGATAGTTTTAGCGTACAATGCGCGACGATGCCCATGCCGACTTTGGAAGAGTCCATGACCAGAATAACAAGACGCACCAGTCACCGTGATGATGATGACGCTCAGGAAGGCGGCCGTCGCGAGGCCCGCAAACAACGCACCCGACGTGCACTGCTGGATGCCGCACTGGAATTGATGCAGGGCGAGCAGAGCTTCAACAGTATCAGCCTGCGCGAAGTAGCAAGAAATGCCGGCGTTGTCCCCACCGCTTTTTATCGTCACTTCCGAGATATGGATGAGCTCGGTCTGGCCTTGGTGGAAGAAGCCCTGCGGGCGTTACGGCAAATGATGCGCGAGGCTCGCAATGCACCACTGCCCGCCAGCCATCTGATCAATCGCTCTGTAAATACCTATATTGGTTATGTCCGTGCCAACCGCGAATATTTCCAGTTTCTTGCTAAAGAACGCTTCGGCGGCAGCCGAGCCCTGCGCCTGGCCATTCGTCAAGGCACGGCACTGTTTATCAGTGAACTGGCCACCGATCTGGCCCGCTTCCCGATGGCCAACCGTTTCAGCACCGAAGAGCTGCAAATGATGTCGGCCATGGTCGTCAATATCATGTTGTCGGCCACGGAGTTGCTGTTGGATCTTCCCCAGGACGAC
>PGZG01000263.1 GCA_002840115.1 Gammaproteobacteria bacterium HGW-Gammaproteobacteria-14
AGCTTCCTGGAGATCGAGCCACAGGTCCATTCCCCGGACCAGCCGGTGCGGCCGCCCGAGCGATGGAAGACGGGTCTGCGCTTCGAGAATGTCAGTTTTCGCTATCCCGGCACCGAGTCTGCGGTGCTCCATGAGATCAATCTGGAAGTCCGGCCAGACCAGGTCGTGGCCATCGTGGGCTCGAACGGCTCGGGCAAGACCACGCTCATCAAGCTGATGTGCCGGCTCTACGATCCGACCGAGGGCCGGATTGCCCTGGATGGCACTGATGTCCGCGATTTCGAACTGGAGGACTACCGCAAGCAATTTGGCGTGATCTTCCAGGATTTCACCCGCTATTTTGACTCGGTGCGCGAAAATATTCGATTCGGCGACATCACCGTGCCTCCCGATTCGTCACGGATTGCCGACGCGGCGCGCCGTGCCGGGGCGGAAGAACTGGTTGAATCCCTGCCTTTGAGGTACGATACACTTTTGGGCAGAATGTTCGAAGGCGGTCACGAAATCAGCGTTGGCCAATGGCAGAAGCTGGCGCTAGCCCGTGCATTTGTGAACCAATCGCAGCTCATGATCCTGGATGAACCCACCAGCGCGCTGGACCCGAATGCGGAATTCGAGCTGTTCGAAAACTTTCGGGAGCGGCTGGCGGGCCGCTCGGCCATCGTGATCAGCCACCGGCTATCGACAATACGCCTGGCGGACTATATTTATGTGCTCGACGAGGGGCGCATTGTCGAGGCCGGCGAGCACGAAGAACTGATGGAAAAAAGAGGGTACTACCATCGTGCGTTCAACCGACAGGGAAAGTACTATCGAGAAGCCGGAAGCGGTGTATCCGCGTTCTGAGCGGCGGGGAAAGCCCGCTGCGCTGGCTACTAAACAGCGGTATTTGTACCGCGTTTATGGCCTGACGGTGGAGTCAGAAGTGGCGCTGCCGGAACTGACTTCTACTCAGAATCAAGAGCCGGATGTACAGATCCGATTTGGCGAAGTCCCAGAGACCCTCGATAACCAGATCGGAAGCTGGTCGTGGTGCATGGCTTCGAGTTCAGAATTTGTATTTTCGGTCCAGAACCTTGCCAAATATCACATTGCCGAGGGGCGGAGAATTACCATCGAGCGTCGACTGGACCTGTCGGAAGGTGCGCGGGCAGCAGATCTCCGTTTATGGCTGCTTGGCAGCGCATTTGGCGCCTTGCTGCACCAACGCGGTTCCTTGCCATTGCACGTAAGTGCCGTCAAGGCACCTGGAGGAGTCTGGGCCTTCACGGGCGAGTCGGGAGAAGGCAAATCGACTTTGGCCGGTTTTCTTCACAAGCGCTATGGATGGCCACTGGTTTCGGATGATGTTTCGGTGATCGAGCAGGTGGGCTTGGTGCCCTTCATTCAGCCTGGCCCCAGGAAGCTGAAGTTGTGGGCTGATGCCCTGGAACATCTGGAGTTCAACGGCTGCAAGAGTGTTCGCGACCTGAGCAACACGGACAAGTTTCAGCTTTATTTGCCCGGCGAATCCGGGTACCAGCCGCAAGCACTCCACGCGCTGGTGATCCTTGAATCTGCCGATGTCGATGAGCCGGCGACGATGAAAAAAATCAAGGGGGTAGATGCCTTTAACGCCTGTTTGGGCGCAGTTTATCGGCCCTATATGGATTGTTGGTTCAAGAGGCCTGAGCAGCGAATGACAGAGTTGATGCAACTCTGCAAATCAATTGAGGTGTATCGATTCCGCCGCCCTCGCTCTCTTGCTGATTTCGAGGTGAATTTGAGGCCGCTACTGGATTCGATAGCTGCGGCGAAGTCATCATGATGGAGTTGACTGAGACCTTGGTTGAGCCGGGTGAACTCTTCGGAGTATCAACGCCCAACCCCGTACCTGC
>PGZG01000035.1 GCA_002840115.1 Gammaproteobacteria bacterium HGW-Gammaproteobacteria-14
GCGCCAATCTTGGCCTGCGTTTTGTGCGGTTGGTGGCGGAGCGTCACCGGGGTCGGGTATTGCTGGAGAGCAAGCCTGGTGAGGGCAGTCGCTTCACTCTGGCGTTACCGGTGGTGGTTTCTAATCCGGAATAGGAATAGTGACTGACAGGGCGGCAAAGGCCCTGTATTCCCGAGGCGACGTGGGTATAATGCGCCCGACTTAAAGCCCAAGGTAAGGCCCAAGGCCGATACCGGCATCAAGAGGTAACCACCGTGAAAAAGCTATTTGCACTGATCGCTGTTTCCACGCTACTGGCTTCTGGCCTGACCCTGGCGAAAAACACCAAAGAAATTTCTCCCCATGGTTTGGGGGAGCGTTCTATCTTCAGTGACCGTGCCACTGCGGACCGTTTGCGTCCGGTGGGTACGGTCTGTGTGGATGGTGAAGACTGCGGCGCTGCCGCCGCTGCAACAGAAACCGTCGCTGCGGGGCCACGAGCGGGTGATGCGGTTTATAACGCTGCCTGTATGGCATGTCATGCAACCGGCGCCGCCGGTGCTCCGAAAACCGGAGACAAGGCTGCCTGGGCTCCACGCATTGGTAAAGGCATGGCAACGCTGGTGAAAAACTCTATTAACGGGATTAATGCTATGCCGCCGATGGGCATGTGCATGAACTGCTCTGAAGATGAGATCAAGGCTGCCGTTGAGTATATGGTTGGTCAAAGCCGTTAATTGCCCAAGGCGTTAATTGACTGACAACAAAAAAGGCGCTGCGGCGCCTTTTTTGTTGTCAGAGCGCCACGACCTCCAGCGCCGAATTTACAGCATGATTTTTGCCAGAAAACGGCGGTCATCTGCCTAGCCGCTTAGCATTGCCTTTATTGCCGCTAGTGTATCTTCTGCTACCTGATCGGTTTTCCGCTCGTCGGCCTGAACCCCTTCTCCTTGGAAGTCGATATCGTCCTGGGGCATTTCTTCAACAAAACGGCTGCGGGCGGTATCAAATCTTTCGCCGTACTGCTTGCGTGATAACGCATGGGTCATGGTCAGTGTTTCCCGTGCTCGGGTAATGCCCACATACATCAGTCGCCGTTCTTCCGTAATGGTGTCTTCTTCAATACTGTTACGGTGGGGAAGCAACTCTTCCTCTACGCCCATCATATACACATGAGGGTATTCCAATCCTTTGGCGGCATGCAGGGTGAGCAATTGAACCTTGTCAGAGTCATCCTCCTCGTCCTGCTGTTCGAGCATATCAATCAACACCAGTTTCCTAATCACGGATTCCAGATCGCTGCTGTCATCCTCTTCTTCCTGACGCTCCAGCATGCGTTCAATGCTACGGACTAGATGCCAGACGTTTTCAATTTTTTTCTCGCCAATTCTCGGGCTATTAGACTGCTCCATGAGCCAGCTCTCATAATCCATATCTGAGATCAGCTCCTTGACTGCTTGCAGACTATTGTCCCCAAAGCAGAATTGGCGTTTGTTATCGAGCCAGCTTTTAAATTGCTGCAAGCGGTAAGCAGGCTTTTCGCCCAGCATTTCCGCTAACGCAAAGTCATCACAGACATGGTACAGCCCCTGCTGACGTTGGGCGGCCCAGTTGGCGAGTTTCTCCAGAGTGGCTGGGCCTACTTCCCGACGGGGGGTGTTAATGATGCGCAAAAAAGCATTGTCGTCATCCGGGTTGACCAGCAGCCGCAGATAACACATCAAATCCTTAATTTCGGTACGACCAAAGAAGCTTTGCCCGCCAGAAACTTTGTAAGGTATCTGCATGGCCTGTAATTTCAGTTCCAGTAGCCGAGACTGAAAGTTGCCGCGATATAGTACGGAAAAGTCGCGCCACTTCAGGGCTTTGGTAAGTCGTCGGTGAATGATATCGCCAGCAATCCACTCGGTTTCGGCTTCTTCATCGCGCAGCGCCATCATTCGGATAGGGTCACCATAGCCGTAATCTGACCAGAGGGACTTTTCGAATACATGGGGATTATTGGCGATTACCGCATTGGCAGCTTTCAGGATGCGGCCTGTGGAGCGATAATTCTGCTCCAGTTTAATGACTTTCAAATCCGGGAAATCTTCTTGCAGCTGTGCCAGGTTTTCCGGTTTGGCGCCGCGCCAGGCATAGATAGACTGATCGTCATCACCCACCACGGTGAATTTATTCAGAGGCTCTACGAGTAGTTTCACCAGCTCATATTGAGCGCCATTGGTATCTTGATACTCATCCACCAGCAAATAACGAATGCGGTTACGCCATTTCTCCAGAATGCGTGGCTGCTCTGAAAACAGCAGTGCTGGTAGCATAATCAAATCATCGAAGTCCACGGCATTACAGGCGCGTAACATGCGGTTGTATTCGCCATAGGCAATGGCGGCTCGCTGTAGTTCTTCGGTGTCGGCACGAGCGATGGCCTGGTCGCTGCGAACCAGATCATTTTTCCACTTCGATATTTGCTGGTGGAAATAATCTACCGCATCGGCGTCCCGTTCGGAGTCGCCACGATGCAGTAGTTCCTTGAGCAGTTCGCGACAGTCAGAGTGGTCAAGAATCGAAAAGCCATTGCGCAGTCCGCTGGCCTTGAGTTCCTGTTTGAGAATGCGTAAGCCGAGGTTATGGAAGGTGGAGACAATCAAGCCGCGTGCTTCGCTGCGATCCACCAGCTTCAACACACGCTCTTTCATTTCGCGGGCAGCTTTATTGGTAAAGGTTACGGCGGCAATATGGCGCGCGCTGACGCCACGCACCTGAATCAGGTGCGCGATTTTTTGCGTAATCACACTGGTTTTGCCGGAGCCTGCACCGGCTAACACCAGTAGTGGACCATCGGTCCACTGGACCGCTTCTTCCTGACGGGGATTAAGGCGACTCACAGGTGCATTCCTTCAGAGGCCCTGTCGCTGTCTATGACGGCATGGGGCCGTAATCGAGCGCGCCAGGGACCGATTAGAAACAAGACGGCCGCCACGGTCATGCTGGCATAGTGCTGGGTCGCAGAGTCACGTAGCAGGCAGGGCTCGCACTGGTAGAACAGCGCAGAAACCATCGCCATGGTGAGCCCTGCGCAAGCCAGCATCCATAGACAGGAAGGCCACAAAGGTGTGCGCCAGGCCAGTGCCAGCGCGGTAACTAATAGCCAGAGCGTCAGCATGGGAGTGAGTGACAACGCAAAAAAAGCACTGGGGCTGGTGTTCAGGGATGGCCACTGCCAGCGGGCTGTGTCGCCTGCTACTCGTAACTGCAGGGCTTCCGGCATGGCCCAGCTATAACAGTGCAGAGAGCAGCCCTGCTGATTGCTGATTGATTTGCTTGCACCATAGTCGAGCAGCAGTTGAACCAACGGCCAGCGTTGCTGGCGGGCGGCCACCAGCAGGGCTGTGTCGCCATACTCGTTAACCTGATCAATATCGATACCCGCCACCAACAGGGCGGCCATCAACTCCGCACTGATATCGCTGGTAGCAGCTAAGACGGGCAGTAGCGTCGGGTGATGGTGGTTGATATCCGGCATCACCCGGAGCAGGGCTTGCACCAGTGGCAACCGTCCGGTACTCAGGGCTTGCGGCAACAGGGAGGGTTCGCGGGCGCTATTGATCAATGGGCTGGCGCCGGCGCCGAGCAATGCTTGTACCAGCCACAGTTCACTGGCGTCGATGGCTCGTTCCAGCGCGGTATAGCCTTGAGGGTCCTGAGTGTCCAGAGGGTAGCCGCCGTCGAGCAACAGCCGTAGTCGTGCCGGAGTCAGGGTAACGCCCCCGTTGCTGAACGGCGGGGGTGGAGCAATGAAGCTGGCGGCCACGGTGCCATGGGTTCTGGATGGCAGTGCCGGATCGGCGCCTCGTCCAAGTAATAACCGGGTGGCATCGTCGTTGGCGAAGTAGAGAGGCGGGAAGCCGCTGGCAGGCAAGATATTCAGATCAAAGCCCAGAGCCAGCAGCCAGTCGAGCTGTTCGGCACGCTGATGGGTAGCCAGCTCCCAGCCAAGGTCGGCTTGTTGTAATGCACTCATGCGGGTGCCGGCCTGATAGATGCGGTCCAGCGCCGGTGCTGACAGGCCCTGGCGAAGACCTTCCAGCAAAGCTTCCGTGGCCTGTTTCTCGGGTAATGTTAGTGGGTAGATCCCTAGCATCGCGGCGAGCAAATCAATACGGCTGTGTTCCCGGCCCGGCAGGAGGATGGTTCGTTGGGCGAGCGCGAGGGCTTGCTCTTCGGTTAGTGCAGGTTGCTGCTCAAGCAGTATGGCGAAGGTTTCGCTGTTATCCGGGTGGGCGAGGGCATGATCCAGAGCGTTGCGACCGCTGTTATCTCGGGCTGTGGGGTCTGCACCTAAGGCCATCAGGGTTTCACTTAACATGCCGTCGCCTTCGCGGCTGGCCAGGTGCAGAGGCCGAATGCCGTCCTGGTCGCTCAGGTTTGGATCGGCCCCTCTGGCCAGCAATAGCATGGCGGTATCCCGATAGAGATTATCCGTGGCCTGTGGCAGCGGTGCGATAAACTCCAGAGCCGCATGCAGGGCACTGCGACCCCGATAGTCTGTGCTATCGACGCTGACACCGGCGTCCAGCAATCGGGCAGGGAGTGTCACAACAATCGGGTTGTCGCCATCGTGGCCACACCGTAACAGGCGATGTAGTAACAGGGGATCCAGAGGGCCGGATAGGCTCTGGTTATCGAGCCACTGCTTAACATCCCCTGGCGCACGGCATAGAGGGTCGGTGCTGGCCATGGCGCTGATCGATGTGAACAACGTGAGCAGCGTAACGAGGGCAAGCCTTGGAACAGACAGTTTCACGGGACCAGACGTCGCTCCAGTTCCGCCACTTCTTGCTCCAGTGCTTCGAGCTTCTCGCGGGTACGAGCTAGTACCTGCTGCTGAATATCGAATTCTTCCCGGCTGATCAGGTCCAGTCGACTGATACCCTCCTGGAGCACTGCGCGGGCACTGCGCTCAATATCATCGCGGACCTGTTCCAGTCCGGCGGGCAGGTGGCGGCTGAGTTCGGCGACTAAACGGTCGATAAAGGGCTGATCTGTCATGCGAAGGCCACCGTGCGGGAATGAATAGCGCCCATATGGTAGCACGACGATGATTCCCTGACGGTAATGCAAAACAGTTGCACCATTTTGGGGAGTGCTGCCATTTGGTGCGCTATAATCGCGCCTGAACCTGGGGCCGCGGCCCCGTGTTTTTTTTCAACCCTCTGAAAATACACGCAATTTATCTATTGGCATGGATCGTGCGTTTAGGAGGTCAAGCAGGGGGGAACCCCTGATGACTGGATGGGGCTCTGCCTCGGTTCGGAACAGGTACGACGCCGGTGACGGCGTAGCCATCAGGAGAGAGACATGAAACTTGTCACTGCCGTTATCAAGCCGTTCAAGCTCGACGATGTGCGCGAAGCATTGTCAGAGATTGGCGTGCAGGGCATCACGGTGACCGAAGTTAAAGGCTTCGGACGCCAGAAGGGCCACACCGAGTTGTATCGCGGTGCGGAATATGTGGTGGATTTTCTGCCAAAAGTGAAGATCGAGGTCGCCATTGCTGATGGCTCTCTGGATCAGGTGATCGAAGCCATCGCCAAGGCTGCGAACACCGGAAAAATCGGCGACGGGAAAATTTTCGTCACTGAGCTTTTGCAGGCAATCCGAATCCGGACCGGCGAAACGGGCGAAGACGCGGTTTAACCGCACGACGCCAAAACGGTTTGCAGCTTAACAGTTGCAAAAAAGACGTCACGATCCATGCCAACGATTTGACGTGTCCATCTGGAGGGTTACACCGTGGAAAACAATATTTACGAACTACAGTTCGCCATCGACACCTTTTACTTCCTGGTGTGTGGCGCTCTGGTAATGTGGATGGCCGCTGGCTTTGCCATGCTGGAAGCTGGTCTGGTCCGCGCCAAAAACACGACTGAAATTCTGACCAAAAACGTTTCACTGTTTGCAACGGCCTGCATCATGTATCTGGTGTGCGGTTACGCCATCATGTACGAGGGCTCCTTGTTCCTGTCAGGTATCGCTGATGTGGATCCGGAAGCTCTGCTGGGCGACTTTGCAGAGCGTGAAGACGGTTTCCATGGCGGTTCTATCTACGCCAGTGCTTCTGACTTCTTCTTCCAGGTAGTGTTTGTTGCTACTGCGATGTCGATTGTTTCGGGTGCTGTTGCTGAGCGTATGAAGCTGTGGGCATTCCTTGGTTTTGCAGTTGTTATGACCGGCTTCATCTACCCGATGGAAGGCTACTGGACCTGGGGTGGTGGTGATGTGTTCGGCATGTACAACCTGGGTGACCTTGGCTTCAGTGACTTCGCTGGCTCCGGTATCGTACACATGGCGGGTGCTTCAGCTGCTTTGGCTGGTGTGCTGCTGCTTGGTGCTCGTAAAGGCAAGTACGGTAAAGATGGGTCGGTAAACGCTATTCCAGGCGCCAACCTGCCGCTGGCTGCATTGGGTACCTTCATCCTGTGGATGGGCTGGTTCGGTTTTAACGGCGGCTCGGTACTGAAGTTGGGTGATATTGCTAATGCCAACGCGGTTGCCATGGTGTTCCTGAACACCAACGCAGCGGCAGCAGGTGGCGCAATGGCTGCATTGGTTATGGCTCGCCTGCTGTTTGGAAAAGCGGATCTGACCATGCTGCTCAATGGTGCTCTGGCTGGTCTGGTGGCAATCACCG
This sequence comes from Gammaproteobacteria bacterium HGW-Gammaproteobacteria-14, assembly GCA_002840115.1. Lineage (GTDB taxonomy): Bacteria > Pseudomonadota > Gammaproteobacteria > Pseudomonadales > Alcanivoracaceae > PGZG01. The sequence continues at coordinate 6,671 of PGZG01000035.1, forward strand.
CTGAGCCGTCCACTCCGACGGCCCTGCAAGCGACGATCTTTGGTGCAATCGGTGGTGTGTTGGTAGTGTTCTCTATCATCACCCTGGATAAGCTGAAAATTGACGACCCTGTCGGCGCCATCTCTGTTCACGGTGTTGTGGGTTTGCTGGGTCTGCTGCTGGTGCCGATCACCAACAGTGATGCAAGCTTCAGCGGCCAGTTGATCGGTGCTGCCACTATCTTCATCTGGGTATTCGGAGCTAGCCTGATCGTTTGGGGCATTCTGAAGGCGACCGTTGGCATCCGTGTCAGCGAAGAAGAAGAGTACGGTGGTGTGGATCTTTCCGAGTGCGGTATGGAAGCCTACCCGGAGTTCGTTAGCAGCAAGAACTGATTGCTGACAACTGACAAAGAAACACGCTGAAAAAAAAGGGCACCTTCGGGTGCCCTTTTTTGTGGGAGAGTTCCGGTGTTTGCGGTTGGTGATTGATAAGGCAGTATAGGGAATAGCCGTGTCAGCCCTATATATAAGTAGCCTTCCGCAAGGAGAGTCAGTATGAGTAATACGGAGAACCACAATGCACCATCCCGTTCGGATGATTGTCCCGCAAGGCCGGAGAAGCCAGTAACCCAACGATTACCTGCCCGGGTTACCGTACTGGGAGAGAACATGACAATTCGGCGTGCCTTGCCACATCAGCAGCGTCGCATGATTGGTGCCTGGTGTTTTCTTGATCATGCAGGTCCAGTGGATGTTGGTGAGGGTAGCGGCATGCGTGTGGGCCCTCATCCACATACTGGACTGCAAACCTTTACCTGGATGGTGGATGGGGAAATTTTTCACCGTGACAGCCTTGGATATGAGCAGTTGATTCGGCCGGGGCAGGTAAATTTGATGACCGCTGGCCGTGGTATCAGTCACTCGGAGGAGTCTCCAGCGGAGCGGTCGCCAACATTGCAGGCGGCGCAATTATGGATTGCTTTGCCCTTTGAGCAACGTGATATTGAGCCGGCGTTTGAGCATTATCCCGAATTGCCACAACACGCGCAGGATGGAGTTATATGTACCCTGCTTGTTGGCGAAGCATTGGGCAAAAAAGCACCGACCCATGTGTACTCACCACTGGTTGGTATTGATCTGCGCGCCCACTCGAAGGCGGAAACGCAACTGCCGCTGCAGACGGATTTTGAATATGGTCTGCTGGTCCTCACTGGCGACATCGAGGTTGAAGGTGAGCCTTTGGCACCTGGCGAATTGTTATACCTTGGTCAGAATCGTGACGCACTGCATATTCGTTTCCCCGCTGCCGCGCAGGTGTTGCTGATCGGCGGTGAGCCATTCGCAGAAGATATTCTATTGTGGTGGAATTTTATTGGTCGCAGTCAGGAGGATATCGTCCGTTACACGCAATGGTGGAATCGGGAGGAGCACTTTGGCACCGTCAAGGGTTATGACGGCGCCCGCTTGCCTGCGCCGGAGTTGCCTGCCGGGGTGCGCCTCACGCCCCGCTAGTGCCTGGCAGTATCATCATTGAGCAGTGAGGCGGCCTCCGGGTTTAGGGCTTGGCTGCGTTGTAATGGGGTCACTAGCGGTGCTGTCTTGGCGGTGTTGCCATACAGTCGAGCAGCACCGGCTTTTTCACCACCGGCTAACTCCAGATCAAAACGCTCCTGATCAAGCTGGCGGATATGGCTGCTTATTTCATAGGCGGCTACAGTATCCACGCCGATAGCCAGCAGAGTTTGCTCTCCCAATGCGAGAGCAGACTCGAAGGTTTCCCGCACCTGACCCTCGACATTCATCGCTACTAGTTCCAATGCATGATGTCGATCATAGGCGCGGGCCAGTAGTTTGGCGTGGTGAAAATGGTGGCTCGCCAATTCAACGATATGGCGCGTTGCGGAACGGTCATCAACACAGATCACAATGGCTTGAACGTTCTCGGCCCCGGCGGCATGCAGAACATCCAGTCGCGTGCCATCGCCGTAATACACCTTAAATCCAAAATCCGCTGCATGACGAATTTGCTCCGCATCGGTGTCAATAATGGATACGTTTACCCCGCGCGCCAATAAGGTCTGGCTAACGACCTGTCCGACACGGCCAAAGCCAATAATGAGCACATCGCCTTTGAGATTGCTGGCCGGATCCACGCCTTCCAGAGATTGGCTGCCCGCGGGCAGTAACCAGCTCAATGAGAAAATAAATAGCGGCGTTAAGGCCATGGAGATAATCACAATGGTGTTAAAGTTGGCATGGGTGACGGGGTCAAATAGCCCGGTACCGGCAGCGGCGGCAAACAGGACGAAACCAAACTCGCCGCCCTGAGCGAGCATGGCGGTGCGATAAATCCCCTCTGCATGGGTGGAGCGTGTCAGTCGCGCTACTAGATAGATGCCCAAACCCTTGATGCTCATATAGGTGGCGACCCCGGCGAGAATGAACTGCCAGTTTTCCATCACCAGATTCAGGTCCAGCATCATGCCGACGCCGACAAAAAACAAACCAAGCAGCAGGCCGCGGAACGGTTCGATATCTGCCTCAAGCTGATGACGAAATGACGACTCGGACAGCAGTACGCCTGCAAGGAAAGCACCCATGGCCATGGATAGCCCGCTGAGCTCCATCAGCAAGGCGGCACCGAGCACCACCAATAAAGCTGCGGCAGACATAATTTCGCGAGCCTTGGCGGCGGCCAATAAACGAAACAGCGGACTAAGCAGCCAGTAACCCACCACAATCAGCAAGGTCACGGCGCCCACACCGATGCCCACATCCAGCCAGCGGTTGGCTCCGGCTTCGGTTTGCCCCGGCGCAAGAAATGCCACCAGAATAAGTAGTGGCACAATGGCCAGGTCTTCAAGCAGCAAGATGGAAACGGTGCGCTGACCTTTCGGTGTCAGCATTTCGCCGCGTTCTGCCAATACTTGAAACACGATCGCCGTAGACGACAGAGTAAATCCAAGCCCGGCAATTAATGCGACGGTGAACGGCAAGGAAAAGGCAAAGTAGCCCAGCGCCGTTAATAGTGATCCGCATAGCAATACCTGGGCGGCGCCAAGACCAAAAATTTCAGTGCGCAATTGCCATAATCGGGAAGGCTGCATTTCCAATCCGATGACAAACAGAAACATCACCACGCCCAGTTCGGCCAGATGCAAAATGGCGCCGGGGTCGGCAAACAGAGCTAGCCCGAACGGACCGACCGCCAGCCCGGCAGCAAGATAGCCCAGCACGGAGCCAAGGCCGAAACGACGGAACAGGGTAACGGCCACAATGCTGGCACCCAGTACAGCAACAACCGGGGTAAGTTCGGCGGCATAGCCTGCCATGGGGAATCTCCTTTATGGCCAGTGACGCAGCACTTGCGTCAGTCGTTGGGTCATGGTGTCAAGGCGCGATGCGAGTTTGTCATCTTGCAATTCGCCGTTCTCGTTGAAAGCCTGATGCGCGCGCGGCACAGAAAGTTGTTCTGGTAATACAGTGACGCCAAGTTGGCTGAGCAATTGACGTATCAGAGCCAGACTGCGGATGCCGCCAAACGCTCCGGGGGAGGCAGACATCACCAGCGCTATCTTGTTGCGGAAAGACGCGAGACCATCAATGTCGCCATCCGGTCGTGAAATCCAGTCCAGCGTATTTTTTATCAGCGGGGTAATAAAACCGTTGTACTCCGGTGAAACCACAATTAATCCCTGATGCTCATCAAGGAGTTGCCGCAGTCTGCGCGCATGCTCCGGAATGCCTTGCTCGGCTTCAAGATCGCCGTCATATAGCGGTATCGGAAAATCGCGCAGATCAACCCAGGTCACTTCAAGGCCTGCTTTCCGGGCAGACTCGGCGGCGACACGGGACAGGGCTTTGTTTAGCGAAGCGCGACGGGCACTACCCGCAAATACCAGTACTCGTGGTGCACTCATAAGGAATCTCCTGCGCGTTCGGTGGTGATGGCGGCGCCCTGCAGCAGGGTCAGGGTGACCGGTGTTTTGGCGGCAATCTCCAGCAGTTTTTGCCATTGCTCTTCAGTCAATGAAACGCTGGAGGACAGCTGCCGATGAATGTGAGTCTGTTTGTCTTGATCCTTGCCGAGCGTGATTTGCACGTCCATCGTGCCAAGCTCCCAGCCCTTTTTCTGCGCATACATGCGCAGCGTCATCAAAGTGCAGGCGGCCAGCCCGGCGAGCAAATAGTCGTAGGGTGCGGGACCCGCATCGGTACCACCGGCGCTGGCGGGCTCATCCGCTAGCAGGGAATGACGACCCGCCTGAATGCGAGTGAGGTAGTCGACTTCGGCCAGAGTGGCCGAGGTGCTGCTGATAGTGCGCATGACGTTCTCCCTGTCGGCAGTATTCAATTCGGCAATGTTCTGCAACGGTGGCTGCAAGTGTGGCAGCGGATTATGGCCGGGTAAATTATTACCGGGTCACGCTGTGATAGCGTCACCCGGTGTATTCCCGATTACGTCATCTGGCCAAAGCGGCCAGCATTGTAGTCGTCGATGGCCTGACGAATTTCTGCATCGCTGTTCATCACAAACGGACCATAGCCGACGATGGGCTCGTCAATCGGCTCACCGCTGAGTAGCAACAGGGTGGTATCGCTATTGGCTTCTACCACCACGGTGTCTCCTTCGCGATCAAGCACCACCAGGTCTGCCTCGCGGGCGATTTGCTCGCCGTTGATTTGTACCGTGCCGTGCAGTATCGCCAGCAAGGTATTCCAGCCGGAGGGCAGCTTAAACTCGTGAATCGCACCACCCTTGAGTCGCACATCCCACACATGCATCGGCGAGAAGGTGTGTGCCGGGCCTGCCTGACCCTCAAGCTCTCCGGCTATCACCCGCACCTGTCCCCGTGCTTCCGGCAAGGGGACTACAGGAATTTGTTCATTACGGATGCCCTGATAGCCCGGCGCTGTCATCTTGCTGCTGGCGGGCAGATTGACCCACAGCTGCACCATCTCGAAGGTGCCGCCCTTGCGGGTAAACGCCTCTGAGTGGAATTCCTCATGAATAATGCCACTGCCGGCGGTCATCCACTGCACATCGCCGGTACCGATGACGCCGCCTTGACCGGTGGAGTCGCGATGCGCCACCTCGCCCTGATAGGCAATGGTTACGGTTTCAAAGCCACGGTGCGGATGCTGGCCCACGCCACGGGGGCGTTCGGCCGGAGTAAAGTCGGCCGGGCCTGCATAGTCGAACAGCAGGAACGGGCTGACCTGAGCACCATGGCTGTCATAGGAAAACAGGGAGCGCACCGGGAAGCCATTGCCAACCCAGTGGCGCGGTGGAGCGGGATGGATGCTGGTGACTTTTTTCATGTTTCTGCTCATGTTCCTCTCCTGTTGGGCCCGGTGGCGATCATGCTGACGCATAACCACCCGGAGCGGTAGCGCTCCGGGTGAAGCCGGTCAGCGCCGGGAGGTTTGTGTCACATAGCTGTTGATCAGGTTGCGGTAGTCCGGAATATGGTTCGAGAACAGCTGCCCCAAACCTTCCACGTCGTTGCGCCAGTCGCGGTGCAGCTCGCAGGCGACGCCGAACCAGGTCATCAGCTGCGCACCTTGTGCGGCCATCCGTTGCCAGGCGGCCTGCTGGGTGATTTCGTTGAACGTCCCGGAAGCATCGGTGACCACGAAGACGTCAAAATCTTCTGCCAGCGCTGACAGGGTCGGGAACGCCACGCAGACCTCAGTGACCACACCGGCAACGATCAGCTGCTTCTTGCCGGTCGCCTTTACCGCTGCGACAAAGTCGTCGTTATCCCAGGCATTAATCTGGCCGGGGCGTGCAATAAACGGAGCGTCCGGAAACATTTCTTTCAACTCTGGTACCAACGGACCGTTCGGACCATCTTCAAAGCTGGTGGTCAAAATGGTTGGCAGATTGAAGTACTTGGCCAGATCGGCCAGCGCCAGCACGTTGTTCTTGAAGGTGTCCGGCTGGATGTCGCGGACCAGTGACAGCAGGCCGGTCTGATGGTCTACCAGCAGGACGGCGGTGTTGTTCTTGTCGAGACGAACGTAGGGGTTGCTCATATTGATCTCCATGTCGGGTTATGGCGGCGCCGGGCCGCCAGGTGATGGCATCGTCCGTTTGGCGAGGGCAGTGGATAGGGAAATGGATTCGGCATCCGGAAGATGCTATTAAGGTTACAAACAGGACAAAACTGTCGGTAGATCATTTAAAAGGACGCATAGTCCTGAAATTAGAACGATTGAAACGCAACGATGGACACGCTATGCAGGATCTTAATGACCTTTATTTTTTTGCCCGGGTAGTGGAGCACGGCGGG
>PGZG01000264.1 GCA_002840115.1 Gammaproteobacteria bacterium HGW-Gammaproteobacteria-14
CGCGGTTAGTCATAATCGTCGGTCGCAAAAACACCATAAGATTACGCTTTACACGCACCGTACTGGTGGAGCGAAACAATACACCCAACCCCGGAATACTGCCCAGTATCGGCACCCGACGAACCACCCGCTCGGAATCATCACGAATCAGGCCACCCAGCACGACGGTTTCCATATTGTCCGCCAGCACGGTGGTATTGATAGAGCGCTTGGAGGTAATAATGTCCGCAGCGTTAACACCTGCTACCGAACGCTGTACGTCGGATACTTCCTGCTCCAGCACCAGCCGCACCGTATCAGGGCCCGCCAAATGTGGCGTAACACGCAGGGTAATACCGACATCTTCGCGCTGAATGGTGGTAAACGGATTGGTAACACCAGAGCCCGTATTGGTGCTTTGTCCGGTCACGAAGGGTACGTTCTGGCCAACAATGATGGATGCTTCCTGATTATCCAGCGTCATGATGCTCGGCGTCGACAGCAGGTTCACATTGGTGTCAGAAGCCAACGCCTGGAGGAAACCACCCCAGCGCAGGTCACCGCTACTGCTGCGCTCGCCAGCACCCAGGCTAATACCATCCCCCAAGCCGGTGGTGGGCGCGTCCGCCACAATACTGCCAACGATATCGTTGACGCTGACACCGAAGTTGGAAAAGTTGATGCCACCGACACCTTTCTCGGGATCACCGGCAGCCCATTGGAAACCAAGATTCAGATCATTATCACCACCGACTTCAACAATCGCCGCTTCAATAAGAATCTGCGCACGACGCACATCCAGCTGAGCAATAACACCGCGCAACTCGGACATCATGGCGGGCTCTGCGCGAATAATCAGGGCGTTCAAGGACTCGTCCGCTTGAATAGAGACTTTACTGGCCGCCGCCGCAGGCTTTTCGGTAGCCCCTGCTGTGCCAGCTGAAGCACCGTCCGCAAAGTTTTTCAACAGCTCCGCCATTTCCGCAGCATCGGCATTGGCAAGACGAATAACCTGAACGCCGCCACCCTGGCTCTGCGGCACGTCCATCTCAATCACTAGCGAACGAACCCGGTCACGGGTGTCACGATCACCCTTGACGATCAGCCGATTGGTGCGCTCGTCTGCCACCAGCGTCACACTGGATGCTTGATCCTTACGGCGACCGCCACGCTCTGGAACCAGATTCTCGAGCAGCTTGATCACATCTGCCGCCCAGGCATGCTCAAGAGCAATCAACTCCACTTCATGGGAGTCGGCGTTATCCAGCAGCGCCATAATCGATTCGATGCGATTAATATTATCCGCATGGTCACTGATAATTAATGCGTTGGCCGAGCTCACGGAGGCCAAATGACCATACTGAGGCACCAGCGGGCGCAGTACCGGCACCAACTCATCCACCGGCGAGTTTTGCACCGGGATAACCCGGGTAATCAACTCCTCTCCACTGACTCTGGGTGACTGCGTTAGCGGCAGGTTACCCTGCTTGGCAGTGGTATTATTGACGATCTTGATCACATCACCAGCAGGAACGGCCGCGTAGCCATGCACCTGCAGCACCGATAAAAACAGCTCGTACACTTCCCCGGAGCTGAGCGGCTGCCGGGAAATAACGGTCACATCACGGCTGCGCACGCGCGGATCAACAACAAAGCTTTTGCCCGTCATTTCTGCAACCTGAGCGATAAACGCCTGCAGGTCCGCATTACGGATATTCACCGTCCACGACTTACCGTCGGCTTGCGCCTGCATCACCGTGTTCGCCTGTACCGGAGCAACCAGTGCCGTTACCAGTACCAGCGCTCCCATCCACTTCATTACTACATTCATTGCCAT
>PGZG01000265.1 GCA_002840115.1 Gammaproteobacteria bacterium HGW-Gammaproteobacteria-14
CCCGCCGATATACTGCCCGTGACTGTCCCGTTGGCGAAAATGAACCGCCAGAACTGCTTCACTGTATTTCGTTGCCATGCCGACTAGCGCGATCAGCCACATCCAGACCAGTGCTCCGGGACCGCCCAAAGCAATTGCCGTGGCAACCCCGGCGATATTGCCGGTGCCGATGGTTGCCGCTAGAGCGGTGGCTAGTGCAGAGTAGCCGCTGATCGTGCCTTCGCCTTGACTGCGTCCAAATAGTTGGCGGAAGCCAAAGCCGATGCGCCGTAGCGGCAGAAACCCCAGTCGCAGAGTGAGCCAGATACCAGTGCCGCCGATGAGCAGCAACATGGCGGGGCCCCAGACGACAGAGGATATGGAGTTTACGGTGTTAGTGAGTGCTTGCACTAATTCTGTCATTGAGCCTCCCTGAGGGTGGTGCAAGCGGTCAAGCTTGGCATATGCGGGGAAGCTTAGTGCAACCGGATAAGGCGGGAAAGTCTGAAAATGCGATTAATAAGCGGGATTAAGGATGTTATTGGCACGCTAGTGATAAATGCTTATATGATAACCACTTCATAACCCTTACTACCCGGCTGTGTTAGCGTTCGTTTAAATAATGACCACTCAGGTGTCGTCGTGGACAAAATCACCCCGCTAAAGCCCGTTGCTTCCGGTCGCCCCAGCCGGCCTTTGCCGCGGCCGGTGGAAAAGGCCAGCCATAAGGCCTCAGAGCTGCTGGCGCGGTATCTCAGCGATATGCTGGATGCGGCGGATGACAAACTGTTCGATATGTCGGAAAGCCAGAACACCGAGGGCTTGGCCGCTATGCGCGAGTTGCGGTTGAAGCGCTCAGGGGTAGAGAGTGGTTTTCGTCAGGCCGTTGAAAATCAATTTCGCAGTGGATACCTCGGCGCGGATGACGGCTCCTCGGTGCTGGCCGGCCTCGACCTCAATACTTTGTCATTGGTGCAGGAAGATCAGATGGAGGTTGATCTGGCGGTCAGCAACATGGCGCGCCGTGTGCGTATGGCCAGTGAGAGCCAGCTGCGGGCATTTAACCATCGTCTGGAGTATCTCAGTGAGGGTAAACGCGAATTTGGCGAGCGCAACAGTCCGTTGGATCCTGCCCAGATTGTTGAGGCGTTTCGTGCGGAAACCGAAAAGCTGGAAGTAGATATCAGTACCCGGCTGATTATGTTCAAGCTGTTTGAGCGCCAGGTACTTAGCGAGCTGGGCTTTGTGATCACCGAGGTAAATCAGGTATTAATCGACAGCGGCGTGCTGTCGGATATGACGGTGCCGCCAATCAAAGCCATGCGTCAGCCCGGACAGCAAGGAAGGGTTTCAGCGCCTTCGGTGGCAGCGGCTGAAAACAGTGCCGGTAACCCATTGGAATCATTGTTGGGCGGTGGTGGTTCCGGTGGTGCTGCGGATCCTGCTGCGCTATACGCCATGTTTGGTGAGCTGCTCAGTGCCATGCAGCATTTGTCTGTACGCCCAGGAGCGGCCCCGGCACCTGCGAATATGGCTGTTATGCAAGGTGGTGTGCCTTATATCAACGGCGCGCCGGTGGCAGATCCCAGTCAAGTACGCTCGGTCTCCTCCGATGATCTGGTGGGTATGCTTAACCGCTTGCAGCGGGTCGAAACCTCCATCGAAGAGCTTGAAGGCGAGCATGTTTCGCCAATGCGTCCGGAAGATATGGATGTGCGTGTCGAACTTTCCGGATTGCTAGATGCGGAGGGTGGAGAAGAAGCAGTGCATGCGCTGGATCAGGCGGATGACGCAGTAATTAATCTGGTATCGATGCTGTTTGATTT
>PGZG01000036.1 GCA_002840115.1 Gammaproteobacteria bacterium HGW-Gammaproteobacteria-14
AAGCTGGCTTCTTCGCCTTCAAGAAACTCTTCGATCACGACGCGGTGGCCGGCATCGCCGAAGCGATTACCGTCGAGCATATCGCGCACGGCAGTCTCTGCTTCCGCCAGTGTCATGGCGACGATGACTCCCTTGCCAGCCGCAAGGCCATCCGCTTTGATCACAATCGGTGCGCCTTTTTCTTCCAGAAAGGCAAGAGCTTGATCAAGATCGGTAAAGTTGCCATAACCGGCGGTGGGGATATTGTGGCGCGCCAGAAAATCTTTGGTAAAGGCTTTTGAGCCTTCCAGCTGAGCGGCGCCCCGGGTCGGGCCAAAGCACTTGAGTCCCTTGGCGGTAAAGTCGTCGACCAAACCTTCCACCAGTGGGGCCTCAGGACCAACGATGGTCAGTGTTATACCTTCGCGTTGGGCCAGTGCTGCAAGGCCCTCCTTATCGAGTACATCAATGGCGACGTTTTCGACCTTGGCTTCCCTGGCACTGCCCGCATTACCGGGTGTCACGAAGACCTTGGTAACGTTGGCAGACTGAGCTACTTTCCAGGCCAGAGCATGCTCCCGGCCGCCGGAACCGATAATCAGAACTTTCACTGGTGATCTCCTTAAATCCTTTGCCGTAAATGCCGGCCCACATGGATCAGTGACGGAAATGACGCATGCCGGTGAACACCATGGCCATGCCATGTTCATCGGCAGCGGCAATCACTTCGGCATCGCGCATGGAGCCGCCGGGCTGGATCACGCAGGCAATACCACTGGCGGCGGCATTATCAATACCGTCACGGAATGGGAAAAAGGCGTCCGAAGCCATCACTGCGCCTTTAACGGCAAGGCCTGCATGCTCTGCCTTGATGGCGGCGATGCGGGCTGAGTTAATGCGGCTCATCTGGCCTGCGCCAACACCGATGGTCTGGCGACCCTTGGCGTAGACAATGGCGTTGGACTTGACGAATTTGGCCACTTTCCAGGCGAAAATCAGATCATGCATTTCGGCTTCGCTGGGTACTCGTTGGCTGACGACCTTCAGATCAGATTCAGTGATCATGCCGTTGTCGCGGTCCTGTACCAGAAGGCCACCATTCACTCGTTTGTAGTCGAGGCCATTGATCCGCTCGGCGCCCCATTCGCCGCACTCCAGAACCCGAACATTCTGTTTGGCAGCGGTGACTTTCAGGGCTTCTTTAGAGACCGACGGAGCAATAATTACTTCGACGAACTGGCGATCAACAATCAGCTTTGCGGTGGCTGCATCAAGCTCGCGGTTAAAGGCAATGATGCCGCCAAATGCGGATTCCGGGTCGGTCTGATAGGCCAGCTCATAGGCCGCCGCGATGCCGTCGAGACTCACCGCTACGCCGCAGGGGTTGGCATGCTTGACGATTACACAGGCTGGTTTAATGAATGACTTGACGCACTCCAAGGCTGCATCGGTATCGGCGATATTGTTGTATGAGAGTGCTTTTCCTTGCAGCTGGCGGGCGGTGCTGATGGAGGCTTCCGCCGGATTCTCTTCAGTATAAAACGCTGAGTTCTGATGGGGGTTTTCACCGTAGCGCATATCCTGAGTTTTGATAAAGTTCAGATTGATGGTGCGCGGGAAATTGGCATTGCCATTGCCGACCAATTTGCCAAAGTGGTTGGCAATGGCGCTGTCATAGGCGGCGGTATGCTCGAAGGCCTTGATGGCCAGGTCAAAGCGGAACTCAAGGCTTAGCTCGCCGTTGTTATCTTCCAGTTCGGTCAGCACTCGGGCGTAATCAGACGGGCTGGTAACGATGCCAACATGGGCATGATTTTTGGCCGCCGAGCGCACCATGGTCGGGCCGCCAATGTCGATATTCTCAACGGCGTCTTCCAGAGTGCAATCCGGTTTGGCTACAGTCTGTTTGAAGGGGTACAGGTTGACTATCACCAGATCAATCCGGCCAATACCATGCTCATTCATTACAGCGTCGTCCTGACCGCGGCGCCCAAGAATGCCGCCATGGATTTTCGGGTGTAGGGTTTTAACCCGGCCGTCCATCATTTCCGGAAAACCGGTGTAGTCCGACACTTCCTGCACGGCAATACCGGCATCTTTCAGGGTGCGGAAGGTGCCCCCGGTGGACAGCAGCTTGATGCCGCGGGCAGTAAGGGCGGTGGCGAAGTCCACCAGACCGGTTTTGTCGGAAACGCTGATCAGCGCGCGCTCTACAGCCTTGCTCATCGGAAAATCCTGATCGTGGTTAGTTAGAAATGAAAAGGGGCAGAAACTCTGCCCCTCGGGTTGTTGGCCGGCCTGTTACAGCAGGCCGTACTGCTTTAGCTTCTTGCGGAGAGTGCCGCGGTTCAGACCGAGCATTTCTGCAGCGCGGGTCTGGTTGCCGCGGGTGTACTCGAGCACTTTCTCCAGTAGAGGGATTTCCATTTCCGCCAGTACTGTATCGTACAGTTCGCTGACGTTTTCTCCGTCAAGGTTGCGGAAAAAATCGTTGAGGGAGCGACGTACACAATTGCGCAGGGTATCGCGGCTATCAGCCTGAGCCAGGGTTAACTCGGGCTTACGCATTTCGGGGCTTTCCAGGGTGTCCAGTTTTCGTGCTGCTGAGGTCATGCGGCTTTCGCTCCATTCTGTTCATCGCCGCGTCCATCGGCGAGAGATACATCACCGTACCGACCAAAGCGTACCCGGTCAGTGACGGATTCGAGATTGTGAAAAAATTGCGCGACTGCGCGTTCCTGCGCTCCGGCATTATCCAGTTGGTTAAACTGCTGCCGGAAAATCTCCCCCTGCGGCAGATTGGTGGAGTACCAGCCCAAGTGCTTGCGGGCGATCCTGACACCAGACTCCACACCATAGAATGCATGCAGGGCGAGCAGATGTTCCATAACCAGTTCCCGCACTTCGCGAACGGAGGGCGGTAGCGGCAACGTGCCGGTGGCCAACCATTCTGCGGTATCGCGAAATATCCAGGGATTACCCTGAGCTGCGCGGCCGATCATAATACCACCGGCATTGGTATATGCCAGCACTTTACGGGCCTTTTCCGGTGTGTCGATATCACCGTTGGCAAGTACCGGAATCGAAACGCTTTTTACGACATCGGCGATGGTGTCGTATTCCGCGTTACCGAGAAAGCGGCAGGCCCGGGTGCGACCATGTAAGGCTAATGCCTGAATTCCTGCGGCTTCCGCGATGCGTGCAATACGCACCGCATTACGTTGCTCCGGTGAGGAGCCGGTGCGAAATTTCAGAGTTACGGGAACGTTAACAGCGCTGACCACCGCATGCAGAATGTCACCGACCAACTCCTCGTTCGCGAGCAGCGCGGAACCGGCCTGCTTGCGACAGACTTTTTTTGCTGGGCAGCCCATATTGATGTCGATGATTTCGGCGCCCATTTCCACGTTCAGGCGCGCAGCTTCGGCGAGCATGGCGGCATCACCGCCAGCGATCTGAATGGATACCGGGCCGGGCTCGTCGGCATGGGGCAGCCGCCGCATGCTCTTTCTGGAGTGCCACAGACGCGGATCACTGATCAGCATTTCAGAAACAATCAGACCGGCCCCCTGACGACGGCAGAGTTGCCGAAACGGCAAATCCGTGACTCCTGCCATCGGGGCCAGTACAAGATTGTTGCTGAGTTCATGGGGGCCGATCCGCATGACCAAGTCTCGTTATCGAAGAGCCGGAGGATGATAGACAAGCGCCCTCGACGGTAAAAGGGGCATTTGCAGCCAACCCGGCCGATAGGGCACCTCAGACGACCCCAAGGGGTTATTCAGAGGAGCCCTAGCCGCGTTCGGGGGCCTGGATAAAGCGCAGCGTATAGTTCACAGCATCAGAACCTGGGTCCAGTATCTCAAGGGATACTCGCATGGGAACGTCGGAGGGCATGGCGGACAGGCCCTTCAGATCGCCATCAAGGTATTCGTCCGGGGTAAAGCGGCGGCTGGCCACTGCCCGGCCAGAAAGGCTGGTAAAGCCGAGTTCGAGAATCGGAAAGGGCTGTGGGTGTCGTGCTTCATTAAAGATAATGACATCGACAATCAAGGCCTCCTCCACTCCGGGATGGCTACGGACTACCAGGTTGGCACCCCGCAATCGCTTGACATCGGAAGGGTTGGGTAGGGTGCACCCCACGGCGCCGCAAATGTTGGCATAGAAGGGGCGCCACGAGGGGGTTCGGGCCAAATCCTGATAGTTGAAGCTCAGGTATTGGAGGCCGAGAATCAGCAATGCGGCCAGTGATAGCGCTCCCCATTTAATCAGCTCATTGCTGTTGGCGCTGAATGACTCCATATGTTGCATGGTGGGTCGCTGAGGGCGCGCCGGTGCCGCCTGAGGGAGATCAATGGCTGCAATGTCGTTGCCGCCGGGTTCATCGTCGAATAGCCCGCCGCCACTGTCGGAAAAAAAGTCCCCGGAGTCCATAGCCCAATCAGGGGAGTCTGATTGGGCAGGTTTGGCAGCCGCGGTTCGCTGTTTTTTTTCTGCCGTTTTTTTCTTGCGAGCCTGCTCTTCTTCGCGCTCGGTCAGGGATAGCAGGTCTGCGCGCACCGGCACCGGTGCCGGTTTGTCGGCATCGTCCAGTTCTTCGAGCAGTTTTTCCGCCCAGGATTCGTCGCTGTCATCACCTTGGTTCTTGCGCCCGGCTCCGGCCATATCTGAGAAGTTTTCGCCGCCGAGAGAGCCTTCATCTCCTTCTTCCAGTGACATAAAGGAGTCGCTGAGTTCCAGAGAGCCAAGGGATACTCGGGTATCATTGGGTTGGTAGTTCGAGGGCGCGGGGTCGTCATGCAACTTATCGGGAAGAGGCTCTTCCGCGTCGCTATCTACCAGGTCATCCATGGTCCAGCGGGTGGTTGGCTTCGCTGCCGTTTCTGGTTTGTTGCTGGGCGGCAGGCTCCACTCTTCGGCGCTGGCGGCGGGCTTGGCTGGAGGTGGCGATGCTGGCTTGGCAGCGGTTTTCGTTGCCGCCGCCGTTGGTACCAGATGTTCCGTAGCCTGAAATATTTTCAGGCAGGCGCCACAGCGCACGGCACCCTTAGCCTGAGCCAAGTGTTGCTCACTGATACGAAATTGGGCGCCGCAATGCGGGCATTGAGTTTTGTATTGCGCTGCCATGCCGTGGACAGACTCCCTCTGTGATCTTGTGTGGCAGTGTTACCCAAGCAGCCCGTCGGCGGCAAGGACTCGCGATGGTTATCTTCGGGTTCCGTGAAGCCGCACCCAATCACCCTGACGGGCCACTGGGTGGAGCTCAAACTGTTCCCGATAAGCCTCCATTACGGCACTGGCCTGCTCGGCGAGGATGCCGGACAGCACCAACTGGCCGCCGGGGCGACAGCGGCGGGTCAAGAGTGGGGCTAGATCCACCAGTGGGCCAGCGAGGATATTGGCGAGAACCACGTCATACTCCTGCTCTGGCAATGCTTCGGGCAAACAGCAGTGCAAACGCTCGGCAACGCCGTTGTTGCGGGCATTATCATCACTGGCGAGCAATGCCTGAGGGTCCAGGTCGCAAGCTGTGGCTTGATCGGCGCCGAGTAGTAATGCGGCGATGGCAAGGACGCCGGAGCCACAGCCAAAGTCCAGAACCTGAGCATGGTTCAGTGCGGCACCATCGAGCCAGCGGAGACACAGTGAAGTGGTTTCATGGGTGCCGGTGCCGAAGGCGAGCCCAGGGTCAAGCCGCAAATTGACCGCCGAGGCATCTGGCGCTTCGCTCCAGCTGGGAATAATCCAGAGCCGTTCGCCAAACGGCATAGGCTGGAAATCATCCATCCATGCTCGCTCCCAGGGCTGGTCTTCCACGGATTCAAAGCGTAGCTCGGGCTGGGGGCCGACCATGGTTTCAATGGCTGAGCGTAGTAAGTCCGGATCGGTATCTGCTTCAAACAATGCGGTAACCACCGTGTGCTGCCACAGCGGAGTGGCTCCGGGTGGAGGCTCCAGCAGCGGTTGGTCCGCTGCGTCGGTGCAGGTCACTGCGCTGGCGCCAAGCTCAGCGAGCAGCTCCTGCAGGGATTCGGTGTTATCCACATCGGAGGGGATATGCAGTTGCAGCCAAGCCATGAGGCTATCCTGAGTTGGTGCCGAGCTCGCTGCGCTCCGCAAACTGGCGGAGCGCAGAGTGCCTCAGCTATTGCGCAGTTTTTTCTCAAGGTAGTGAATGTCGACACCGCCTTTGGCAAACGCCTTATCGCGAAAAATCTTGTCGCGGTGTAGTGGAATATTGGTTTTGATACCTTCCACTACGACTTCTTCCAGCGCATTACGCATGCGTGCAAAAGCGCTCTCGCGATCCGGCCCCCAGGTAATGATTTTCCCGATCAGGGAGTCATAGTAAGGCGGCACGGTGTAGCCCGAATAAATATGCGAGTCTACGCGCACGCCATTGCCGCCGGGCGCATGAAAATAGCTTATTTTCCCCGGGCTTGGGGTGAAGCTGACGGGGTCTTCCGCATTCACTCGGACCTCGATGGCATGCCCTTGAAATAGCACGTCTTGCTGACGAATGGCGAGGGGTTCGCCTCCAGCAATTAATAACTGCTGTTTAACAATATCCACGCCGGTGATCATTTCACTTACCGGGTGCTCTACCTGAACGCGAGTGTTCATTTCGATGAAATAGAAGTTGCCATCTTCGTAAAGAAACTCGAAGGTGCCAGCACCGCGATAATTAATATCCAGACAGGCTTTTACACAGCGTTCAGCAACTTCATTTTTGATCTCTGGCGGAATGCCCGGAGCAGGGGCTTCTTCGACAACTTTCTGGTGACGGCGTTGCAGCGAGCAATCCCGGTCTCCCAGATGGATGACATTGCCCTGACCATCCGCAAGTACTTGAATTTCGACATGTCGCGGATGCTGGAGAAATTTCTCCATATACACGGTGTCGTCACCAAAGGCGTTTTTGGCTTCCGAGCGAGTCAGGGTGATGGCGTTCAATAGTTGGTGCTCGCTTTCCACCACTCGCATACCGCGACCACCGCCACCGGCAGCGGCTTTAATAATCACCGGGTAACCAATTTCCCTTCCCAGACGCAGTGCTTCATCAGCATTTTCCCCGACAGGGCCGCCGGAGCCGGGTACGGTAGGCACGCCGGCTTTTTTCATGGCTTCAATAGCGGAGACCTTGTTGCCCATCAGGCGAATGGTTTCCGCTCGTGGACCAATAAAGGTAAAGCCGGAGCGTTCGACAATCTCAGCAAAATCGGCATTTTCTGCCAGGAAGCCATAGCCAGGATGAATGGCATCCGCATCAGTGACCTCGGCGGCGCTGATAATGGATGGAATATTAAGGTAAGACTGTGCCGACGGTGCAGGACCAATACAGACGGCTTCATCTGCGAGGCGTACGTGCATCAGGTCCCGATCCGCCTTTGAATAAACGGCAACGGTGCGAATGCCAAGCTCGCGGCAGGCGCGCATAATGCGTAGCGCAATTTCTCCGCGGTTAGCGATCAGAACTTTCTCAAGCATTTTTATTCCCCCGTCAGACGATGCTGAACAGGGGCTGATCGAACTCTACCGGCTCACCGTTTTCCACCAGAATGGCTTCAATGGTGCCGGATTTATCGGCCTCAATCTGATTCATCATTTTCATTGCTTCAACAATACACAGTACGTCGCCCGCCTTAACCTGTTTCCCGACTTCCACAAAAGAAGCGGCCTCTGGAGAGGGCGAGCGATAAAAAGTGCCGACCATCGGCGAGCGCACCACATGGCCTGCAGGCTTAGCTGTTTCGGCAGCAGCAGGGGCGCTGGGGGCGGCTGCCGGAGCTGGTGCAGGAGCTGCTGGGGGATAGTAAGCATGCTGAGCCGGCATTGCGGATCCTGCGCGGTTACGACTGATGCGAACGGACTCTTCTCCTTCATGAATTTCCAGTTCATCGATGCCGGATTCTTCAAGCAACTCAATCAGTTTTTTGACCTTGCGAATATCCATTGTGGTGATGTCTCCGTATGCAATTCAGTTGGTTGATCGTTAAATATCCGGTTTAAGACGCTCAATGGGGTGGCTGTTCAGCTCTCTGGATGGCAGCTTCCAGCGCCAGCCGATAGCCGTGGGCTCCCAGTCCGGCAATAACCCCTTCGGCAATGTCTGAAAAATAGGAGTGATGACGAAAACTTTCCCGGCGATACACATTGGAAAGGTGTACTTCGATAAAAGGAATCGCTACGGCCAGCAGCGCATCTCGTAAAGCCACGCTGGTATGGGTAAAGGCGGCGGGATTGAAAATAATGAAATCAATGCCCTCTCTGCGGGCCTCCTGAATGCGATCCACCAGCTCATATTCGGCGTTGCTTTGCAGGGTGAGCAGGTGGTGGCCGCGGCCGGTGGCGACATCCTGCAGTTCGCGGTTGATGTCATCCAGGGTCAGATGGCCATAGGTTGCTGGCTCCCGGCTACCGAGAAGGTTGAGGTTGGGGCCATGGAGGACGAGAAAAGTGGCCAAAGCGGCTCTCCTGACTGAAAAGTTCGTTAAATGCAGTGAACTTCCTTGAAAAGGGCATTCCCATAAGGCGCCATGTTCATGACTGGGGAGTCTAGGGGGAATTTCAGTCAGATTAAAGGGTTTTACAA
This sequence comes from Gammaproteobacteria bacterium HGW-Gammaproteobacteria-14, assembly GCA_002840115.1. Lineage (GTDB taxonomy): Bacteria > Pseudomonadota > Gammaproteobacteria > Pseudomonadales > Alcanivoracaceae > PGZG01. The sequence goes on from PGZG01000036.1 coordinate 8,573, forward strand.
TACTGGTTACAAATCACAGCCTGTTCGATGCAGATACCTTCGTATTCAGGTGAGAAATAAAGGACTCTGGTCCCATTTCCCCGAGGATCCGCGAGCCGTCGACTTCGTTGCCGTTACTGTCCAGAAAAATCAGGCAGGGAAGGCCGATAATGCCAAAGCGCTGCATGATGCCTTGGTTATCGCGGTTGATCGCAGTGATATCGGCCTTGATCAGCCGGTAGTTGTTGGTTGCCATGGCGGCGAGTACATCCGGCTGGTTCAGAGTTTTCTCCTCCAGCACTTTGCAAGCTACACACCAGTCGGCATAGAAGTCGATCAACACCGGCTGGCCGTCACGGCGAGCTTGATCCAGTTGCTGTTGCAAAGCTTCAGAGCCGATGATTGTGGTCCAGGCGCTGCCTTGAGCAGGCTGATCGACGCCGGTATCGATAGTCATGACGTTGGGGCGTTCTAGAGGTTGCCAGGGGTCAGTACCTCCACCCGCAGCGCCCACCACCATGATTGCGCCATAGAGCGCCATGATCAGGGCGAGGCTGCGTTTCAGGCGAGACTCGCCGACCTTGACCGGTTCCAGCGCTCCGAGCCAGATGCCGTAGGTTGCCAGTAGCAAGCCGTAAAGAGCCAGTGTCAGGCTGTCGTTGACGATGCGATCCAGCAACCAGATGGCAACTCCCAGCATGACTACGCCGAAGAAGCGCGTCACATCTTCCATCCAGGCCCCGGCGCGGGGTAACAAATGGCCGCCGCCGGTACCGGCAATAATCAGCGGTACTCCCATGCCGATAGACAGGGCAAACAGGCTCAGGGCACCAGTTGCCGCATCACCACTGGCGGCAACGTATACCAGCGCCCCGGCCAGAATCGGAGTGACGCAGGGGGAGACCACCAGCGCGGAAATCGCTCCCAGAAGACCAGCGCCCCAGAGGGAGCCGCCGCGACGACCATCGCCAAGCATGTTCAGGCGGTTGCGCAGACTAGCGGGCAGTTGCAGCTCATAAAGGCCAAACATGGCCAAGGCGAGTATCACAAAAACGGCGGTTGAGATGATGATTGCAGAGGGTTGCTGGAGCATGTATTGCAGGTTCATGCTGGCTCCGAACAATGCCACTAACAGCCCTGCTACGGTGTAGGGAATGGCGACGCCGAGGACATAGGCGCTACTGAGAAAGAAGCCTTTTGAGGCGCTGGGATTGCCAGCGCCGGCAATAATGCCGGATAAAATCGGGATCATTGGAAAGACGCAGGGAGTAAATGCCAGCAGCAATCCGCCAACGAAAAACAGCAGCAGCACCCGGGCAAGTCCCTGAGAGCTCATCCAGTCACTGAATGCGTTGACGTTATCGGAGCGCAGTGTGGCAACGAATCCGCCGCTGCCGGAAGCGCTGATACTGGCGCTGACTTCGGGTACAAACGTCAGTGGGATGCGGGCGGTTTGCGGGGTATAGCAGAGAATATCTTCGAGACAGCCCTGATGGTCCACTTCCAGTATGGTCGCTACCAGCGGGATGCTATCGAGGTGGACGGTGAATTCAAGTTCGTCGTAATAAACCTCCACATTCCCGAAAATCTCATCCACCTTTGGCTTGCCCGCCGGAGGCTGCCAATCCGAAAAGTCGTTTAGCAGGTTCCCGTTAGTATCCAGCAGTCGTAAACCGAGACTATGCTGATAGAGGTAGACTTCTGGCCAGAGGGCAATGAGTACCCGGATTTTCTGTTCATCCGGCTCTGCAAAGGCGCTTACAACCATCGCTTCCGAGGCTGGAGGAATATCATCCTGTGAGCTGGAAAAGGTATAGGCCACTGTCGGGACACTGACGGTCAGGGTCAGTAGAAGCGCCAGATGTCGAAACAGGGTCATACCGTTCTCCGGGGATGCTTGCCAGCAGCTCCCTGAAGACATTCCGTCGTCGCAGGGGTTCAATGGTTCTGAGGTGCTTCATTTCAAGGGCTATTGTCACCCGCCGTGACAAGTGATGCAAAATGGGATGGTGGTGGTCTGTTATAGTGATTGCCAGAGAGTATTGGCGTGAAGGATGTGAGCGCATGAAGTTGCCGGAAAATATGAGTGAAGCGGTAGGTGATCGTCTGCTGGATCCGGGCAATAACCGGTGGTGGCGGGCGGGCGGGATTACCCTGATGCTGTTGTTACTGCTGGATATCCTGCTGGGCTGGTACTGGAGTCGGGAGCCGTCGGTCAGGCCAGTGCTGCCCGCTGCGGCTGCGGTGACGGGGAGTACAACCACCGAGGCGCTGATTCAGGTGGCGGAAACCTTGCTGGATAAGCCCGGTGGCTATCTGAGCAATGACATTCTTCCGCACCGCCTGTGGCTCGATAATATGCCTAACTGGGAGTTCGGTGTTCTGGTGCAGGTTCGGGACATGACCCGTGTGATGCGCCGTGACATGAGCCGCTCGCAATCGCAGAGCGAAGATGATCGGGATCTGATGCGGGCAGAGCCGCAGTTCAATTTTGATAATAAAAGCTGGGCGATACCTGCCACTGAGCGGGAGTATCGGCGTGGTATTGATGCGTTGAAGCGGTATCAGGATCGACTGCAAAATGGTGAGGCCCGGTTCTTTGCCCGTGCTGATAATCTCAATTACTGGTTGGGCGATGTTCATAATCGTCTAGGGGCCATGTCCCAGCAACTGAGTCAGAGTGTCGGTCGTGATCTGTTGTCAGCTAATGGTGCTGCCGGTGCTGTTGAGCAGCGTGCGAAAACACCCTGGATGAAAATTGATGATGTTTTTTATGAGGCCCGTGGTGGCTGTTGGGCGTTAATTCATTTGCTGAAAGCGGCAGAGCATGACTTTGCGGATGTACTGGCAAAGAAAAATGCATTGATCAGCTTTCGGCAGGTGATTCAGGAGTTGGAGGCAACACAGGAAACTGTCTGGAGCCCGATGATTCTCAATGGCTCCGGGTTTGGTGTGTTGGCGAATCATTCGCTGGTAATGGCCAACTATATTTCCCGCGCCAATGCGGCGTTGCTGGATCTGCGACAGTTGCTGTCACAGGGATAATTGGCGAGCGGTTACGCACCATGAAAAAGCCCCGGATTTCCGGGGATTTTTCATGGTGCGTCTAACTGAAATGCGCTTAGCCTTTGTTGTAGGCTTCGGCGGATTTCATGATTTCTGCTTTGGCGGCGGCGGCGTTGTCCCAGCCGTCGACCTTGACCCATTTGCCCGGCTCAAGATCCTTGTAGTTCTCAAAGAAGTGCTCGATCTGCTTGGTCAGTAGCTCTGGCAGGTCGCTGACTTCCTTGATGTTGTGGTACAGGGCGCACAGCTTGTCATGGGGAACCGCAATCAGTTTGGCGTCCTGACCGGCTTCATCGCTCATGTTCAGAATGCCAATCGGGCGGGCACGCACAACAGCACCGGGGACTACCGGATAGGGGGTGACTACCAGCACATCCAGAGGGTCGCCATCTTCAGACAGGGTGTGCGGGATATAGCCGTAGTTTGCCGGGTAGAACATCGGCGTGGCCATAAAGCGATCAACGAAAACCGCATGGCTCTCTTTGTCGATCTCGTATTTGATCGGTGAGCTGTTTGCGGGAATTTCAATGACTACGTAAATGTCGTCAGGCAGAGATTTGCCCGCCGGAACCTTGTCGAAATCCATGATATATCCTTTGCCGGAGGTTGCTGGGGGCGCGGATTATAGCAATGGCAGGGCAGCAGAGGCCACTTCGCTGATGTTGTTTGTCCGACCATGCCGATAGCGGCATGGTCGGGAAGTGGCAGTAAGCTTACTTCTGGACCGGGTGGCCACCAGCTTGCCAGCCCGGGAAGTCGCCTTCCAGTAGCTGAATATTACGGAAACCCGCATTCTCCAGCACGGTGGCGGCCTCAGCGGAGCGGCGACCGGTGCGGCAAT
>PGZG01000266.1 GCA_002840115.1 Gammaproteobacteria bacterium HGW-Gammaproteobacteria-14
CAGCACATCCTCAAGGCGTACCGCCGGGCCATCACCATTGCCCGCAGGGCGCACCGTGGCATAACCCTCGTCATCCACACCAAAATAGCCCTCACCCCAACGATCGACGTTGTAGATCCGTAGCGCATCTGCGGTTGTCCAGCGTGTCATGGCACCTCCGTTATCGTGGCGGGCAGTATAGACGGACTCAGCGCCGACCAGTAGAAGAGAGCGCGCTATTGGTACGGTACTCCGCTCAGGGGCGGCCCCTACAGAAGGTAAGGAATCGGTCACGTATTCAGGCTAGAATGCGCCCCTTGTGACGCCCCCCGTCTACCCGGGCATCTCAGGGCACTGTAGAGGAAGGACAATCCCATGACCGAATCCCGTTGGTTTATTGAACATTTCGATTCCGCTGGCACCGCTTTTGGCCTGCGTCTCAACAAAAAACTCGAGCAGGTACAAACCCCGTACCAACATATCGAGATGTGGGAAACCGACACCTTCGGCTACCTGATGACCATTGACGGCTGCACCATGGTCACCAGCCGCGACAACTTCCTCTACCACGAAATGATGTCCCACCCGGCCCTGTTCAGCCACGCTGGCCCCAAGCGCGTGGTGATTATCGGCGGCGGCGACTGCGGCACTCTGCGCGAAGTACTGCGCCACCCCGGCGTTGAGAAAGCCACCCAGATTGACATCGATGAAATGGTCACCCGCATGTCCGAGAAATATTTCCCGGAACTGTGCGAATCGAACAACGACCCACGGGCCGAACTGCTGTTTATCGACGGCGTAAAGTGGATGCGCGAATGCGAACCCGGTAGCGTCGACGTGATTATTGTTGACTCCACCGACCCGGTTGGCCCCGCCGAAGGTCTGTTCAAAGCCGAATTTTTCCGTGACTGCCACCGCGTATTACGGGATGGCGGCATCATTGTGCAGCAAAGCGAGTCGCCACTGCTGCATGCCACGACCATTATCAAAGACCTGCACGCCAATATGCGCGAAGCCGGTTTCACCAGCACCCAAACCCTGCCCTTCCCGCAACCGGTATACCCGAGTGGCTGGTGGAGCTGCACCATGGCCGGCAAAAACTGTGACGTCAGCAGCTTCCGCCGTGATGCCGCCGCCGGGAAAAAATTTGACACCCAGTACTACACCGCAGGCATTCATGAAGGCGCGCTGCAACTGCCGCCCTTTATGCAAAAAGCACTGGTGAGTTAGCTCTTGCCGCAGCAATAAAAAAGGGCCGCAAGGCCCTTTTTTATTGCTGCTGGAAAACATCAGCACGGCCACAATCATTTACGGCCCAATATTGCCCCAATTAATTTGTGGCCAAACGCCAGCTGGCTTCCCCAGTAGCCGTTATGCTTTGGCAAATCGTCGCCTATATCGGATACCCGACTGTTATAGAAAATATGCAAGGCGGGATCAGGCACAAGCGCCGCATCACGGATATTCGCACTCGGAATAATCACCAACTTCGGCATGGGGAAAATATCCATAAATTCAACTGCAGGACGACCACAAGAAACACAAACACCCCGCTGTACCGCAGGCGGCGGACGATAGGTTTTGTACTCCACAATCTCCGGATTTGGCATAGCCACATCTCGCGCCCGGAACAAGGTGATATCCGCATAGGGCGCCCCGTTAAATGCCTGACAAATCGTGCAATGACAAAAGGCACGAAACAGCGGGCGGCCATGTACAGCGAACTTCACTTCGCCGCAAGAGCACTGACAGTTGTAATGTTCGTCCACTATGCATACTCCTTAACGAATGGCGTGTATTTCT
>PGZG01000267.1 GCA_002840115.1 Gammaproteobacteria bacterium HGW-Gammaproteobacteria-14
TGACCGGACTGCTCAGTCCCGATCAGGTTTTCACCTTGCCATCAGAGATGGCCTTGTTAAAGTGGCCGGGTGGTTGCTGTGACCACACAGGGGCATGGCGTTTTCCGGTGGTTGACTGATGCAGTCGCTCCCCGATACACGCTTTGTGCATCAGCCAACCACCGGAAAACGCTGTCCGGGTTGGTTGCCTGCGGCCCCAGTAAATGAATGAAATACTCGGAGAACAACATGCAGTTTCAGGGTACCGACAAATACGTTGCCACCGACGATCTGAAAATGGCGGTCAATGCCTCCATCGCGCTGAAGCGGCCGCTATTGATCAAGGGCGAGCCGGGCACCGGCAAAACGCTATTAGCTGAGCAGATTGCCGAGTCCCTGAACCTGCCGCTGCTGACTTGGCATATCAAATCCACCACCAAGGCCCAGCAAGGGCTGTATGAATACGATGCGGTATCGCGTCTGCGCGACTCCCAGCTGGGGTCCGACGGTGTTGAGGATGTGGCGAACTACATTAAGAAGGGCAAGCTCTGGGAAGCCTTTGAAAGTGATACTCAGGTGGTGCTGTTGATTGATGAAATCGACAAGGCCGATATCGAATTCCCCAACGATCTGCTTCAGGAGCTGGATCGTATGGAGTTCTATGTCTACGAAACACAGCAGATGGTAAAAGCCGAAAAGCGGCCGATTATTGTTATTACCTCAAACAATGAGAAAGAGCTGCCAGATGCATTCCTGCGGCGCTGCTTCTTCCATTACATCAATTTCCCGGATGCCGAAACGATGATGAAAATCGTTGATGTGCATTATCCGGATATCAAACGTGAGCTGGTTAAAGAAGCCATGGAGATATTCTTCGATGTTCGCAAGGTGCCGGGCTTGAAGAAAAAACCGTCCACCAGCGAGCTGATCGACTGGCTCAAGCTGTTGCTGTCCGATGATATTCCCGAAGATATATTGAAAAATCGCGATACCCGCAAGGCGATTCCACCGTTATATGGTGCTCTGCTTAAGAACGAGCAGGACGTGCAGTTGTTAGAGCGTTTGGCCTTTATGAGTCGTCGCGAGGGTTAATGCAGTGCTGATTCGGTTTTTCGAAAGCCTGCGAGAACACAAGGTACCGGTTACCTTGAGGGAGCTGCTCGACCTCCATGAAGGGTTGACGGCTCATCTTGCGTTTGCCGATATGGAAGATTTTTACCATCTTTCCCGTGCCGTGCTGGTGAAAGATGAAAAGTACTATGATCGTTTTGATCGGGCTTTCGACAGTTATTTTAAAGGGCTTGATGCCATTGATCCGAACTGGTTCAACAAGGCAATTCCTGAAGAGTGGCTGCGCAAGGAGCTGGAAAAAAGTCTGACCCCGGAAGAGTTTGCCAAGCTGCAGGGGCTGGGTAGCCTGGAAAAAATTCTCGAAGAATTCCGCAAGCGCCTGGAGGAGCAGCATAAGCGCCATCAGGGCGGTAATAAAATGATCGGCACGGGCGGCACCAGTCCCTTTGGCGGTTATGGAGAAAACCCGGAAGGCGTTCGCGTTACCGGCCCCTCGCGGAACAAGAAAGCGGTGAAAGTTTGGGAAAAGCGCGAATACCGTAATCTGGATGATTCGGTGGAGCTGGGCACCCGTAATATCAAGCTTGCCATGCGGCGATTGCGTAAGTTTGCCCGCACTGGCCGGGCAGCAGACCGCCGAAACGCCTGCCGCCCCGCGCTATACGATGCCGTTCACGGCGACCTGGGACATGCGGGCCGCGCATGGCG
>PGZG01000037.1 GCA_002840115.1 Gammaproteobacteria bacterium HGW-Gammaproteobacteria-14
AATGGCCACCGATCCCGGTGCTTCCTGTGCCGAAGTTGACGCCCTGGCGCGCCAGCACCTGGCTCGGGTTGAGGAGCGTATTGGTCGCCTGCAGAGCATGCAGCGAGAGCTGAGTCGCGTAATAGCTGAATGCGGTGCCGGAGAGATTGGCCAGTGCCGAATTATCGAAGCGTTGTCGGACCACAGCCTGTGCGATCACCAGCATGCGGAACCCGACGAGGTATTCCGCTGAGCACGATGCCTGCTCACTCGTTGCGTTCCAGGATTGTTCTCAAATCCTCTGGAACAGGCATCGGACGGAACGCGTTGACGTTTGCCCCGCCTGTGTTACCCATTGGAAGCTTGCCTGTTATATGGCCCAGTGGTGTCAGCGCCAGACGCGCTATCTGCCCGAGTATTTCGCGCAAATGCTTGCGCTGAAAGGCCACCATCAACATGTGCCAGTGGGTTCTCAGGTGGAGTGAAAACCAGCGTTGGCCGAGAATGTGCGCGCGCTCCAGATGCTGAAATGCCGTTCCTGCGTCACCTGTGATCCGTGCCTGTAAAGCACTGGACATTTCCTGCTCGAACGCAGTCTTGACATGTGTTGGCAATTTTCCCATGGCGTTTCTCCAGTGAGGGACCAGACAGAGCCACCATTGAAAAACATGTCATGGTTGTAGGTTCAAGTCCTGTTTGGGTCAGGAATGATGTGCCATTGAAGGACCAAAAAAGATCAGGCTTGCGCCGACGAGGCACAGCGCGGCACCGACCATGTCCAGAGACGATGGCGTTTGCTTTTCCACCACGGCGCCCCATAGCAAGGATGCGATGATGTAAACGCCGCCGTAGGCTGCGTAGGCGCGACCAGCAAAGCTCGCTTCGATCTGGGTAAGCGCCCAGGCGAAGCCGGCCAGAGCCAGCATGCCGGGAATCAGCCAGAGGGCAGACTTGTCCAGCCTGAGCCATGCCCAGAATGAAAAGCAGCCGGCAATTTCCAGTAATGCGGCAAGGGGAAACCAGTAAACAGACGACATGATTATTCCTTGTAATCAGGGCGATTTGATTCGCCCCTGGATGATCTCTTACCGGCTGTGTCCCAGCGCAAAATTCCGTGTGGGATATTCTGGCCGGATGATGTTAAGCCGTTTTGTTGCTGCCTGAGCGAGTTGTCTTGAGATTGCTTTGCAATCTGTTTGGAAACGGCAAAAGTTCGTTCGCTATGGTTCGCAGATACTCATGGAAATCCGGCGCGCTGGTATAGCTTTTAGTATAGCTTTTCACCCTCTAAAACAAATTAAGTCATTGAAAATCAAGGAACACGCACTGCTGCATCATCGGCGTATGGTTGCTCAAATCCCCGGACACCGGACACTCCTGTTACTGGGTTTGACTGTGGCCATTCGGCAAGGGGCAGATGATATAGACAGCCGGGAGGCTGCACCACCGACCACATGCATGATAGCGAGTGCTGTGCCGTTCGCCCGTGAGATTTTATGCAGACACGGAAAACCGATTGACGGTCGGTTTTCCGTGTGGCACTGTCTGTCGCATCTTGATCTTTCATCGGTAATTTTTGCGCATGCAGCTGGGCGAACTGGAAAAGCAGGTCCTGCAATACTTCTGGCAAGGCCGCGACGCGGATGCCAAGACGGTGCATGCCCATTTCGAGAAACGGCGCGGCGGCACACTCAATACCATCCAAAGTACGTTGGACCGGTTGTTCCGGAAGGGTCTGCTGGGCCGGGAAAAGCAGGGGCACGCGTTTATCTACCGTACGGCGATGGATCGGCAGGCTTTTATCGGCAAGCTGGTTGAGGAAATTGGTGCTGACTACGAGGCTGATCCGGGGAGCACCCTGATTGCCGCGTTCAGCTCGATTTCCGGAAAGCTTTCCGACGAGCAGATCGCTGCTCTGGAGCGATTGATCGAGGCACGGCGAGAGCCGGCCGAGGGCCACGACACATGATCCTCGGCTATCAGGCGCTGGCGCTGAACCTGGTCACCATCATTTTCCTGGGCATGCTGGCCGGCACGGTCATCGGCACAATCGTGATGGGTATGGTCAGCCGGCATCTGCTGCAACTGGATCTGCGCAGCCGTCGTTGGGCACTGTGGTTGGCAGCAGCTTTTCCGTTACTTTCGGGCCTGGTGACTGTCATATTGTCCCTGTTGCCGGAGTGGCTGTCCCAGTCAGACATGTGGCTTGCCGGCATCATCCACTGGCATCACGCCTATCTTTTTTCTCCCGCGTCCTGGCACGGTGTGTTCCTGCTGGTCTGTTCGATCCTGCTCGTGGTCTATGGTGTTGCCAGTGCCAGAAAGGGTGTGGCGAATTCTTCGCGATACCGGCTGCTTGCCCAGCTCGGGTATGCGCAGAAAGACGGTCTTACCGAGGTGGATGCCGCCGCGCCAATGGCCTTTGTGATTGGATTCTGGAGGCCGAGGGCATTCATCACCACAGGGCTGTCCCGTCACATCTCGGAGCAGGACGCGCAGATCATCCGCCTGCACGAGCAGGTCCATGTGCGTCGGCGCGATCCCTTGAAGAAAGCGCTGTTTCGATTCCTCACTGCTGTTTATCCGGCCCCGGTGAAGCGTGCACTGGAAGCAGAAATGGATCTTGTCCTGGAGCAGGCAGCGGATGAATCCGTGTTGCGGCATTACCCGGACAAGTCTGCCGTAGCGGGCGCCTTGCTGCGCGTGGCCAGATTACAGGCCAGCTTCCGTACGTCCGTGCCGGCAAGCACGGGTGCCTGTCATTTCGTCCAGCATGCCATCGAGCGCCGTGTGCATTACCTGCTCGGCGCGCATGTCAGCCAGTCACTTCCGTTGTTGCCGTTCGTTGCTGTGCTGGTGCTTTGCCTGCTCGGCAGTGCTGCCGGCGTGGACTTGCTGCACCACTCCCTCGAAACCGTTTTCCTGCACTGAAGGCTTACTGATGATCTCCTGTTTATCCCTTTTCAGGCTTGAAAAACCGATTGCTGATCGGTGTTTGCCGTCGATAGCGTTGCTGCTCTTGCTGGCCTCAGCAACTGTGGCGCATGCCGAGCCAGAAACAGCCACCACGCTAACCCTTGCCGATGCTGTCGAGAGGAGCCTGGCGAAGCACCCGTCTCTGGCGGCCCAAGCGCATCGCTATCAGGCGGCTGGCGAGCAGGTGAACCAGGCGCGTGTACGAACCGGCACTGAAATACAGCTTCAAGTGGAAGACGCGCTGGGCAGCGGTCTCTATGAGGGAGCGGACAATGCCCAGGCTACCCTGAGTATCAGCTGGGCACTGGAAGGGCGTTACGTCAGTCGGCGTGTTGAGGCGGCAACGGCAGCGCAATCGCTGGCAGCGCTTGAACTGGATCGTCAACGTTATGACATCGCGGCGCGCGCCGCGCAGGCATTTCTGAACGCGTTGGCATTTCAGGAGCGTCTCGCGCTGGCACAACGCGCGCGCGACAACGCAGAGCGTGCGCTGGCCGATATTCGGCGCCGTAGTCGTGCGGGCGGCTCTTCCAGTGTCGATGTGCTGCGTGCGGAAGTAGCGCTGCAACGCCGGTTGCTTGATGTTGAAGATCTGGAGCATGAGTTGGCGGTAGCGCGCCAACAACTTGCCGCGCAGTGGGGCGAACCTGCTGCCGGGGCTTTTCATCTGCAAGGTGCGCTGGACACTGAACAGACGCTGGTGTCATTGGAACAACTTCGTGCACGCATCCAGGATAGCCCGCGCGTACGCCAATTCCTGACACGCGCGCGGATCAGCGAATCGGAGATGGCGGTGGCGAAGGCGGATGCGATGGCACGCTGGCGCTTCTCGGCGGGCGTACGTCGCTACGAGGCAACTGATGATTATGGCGTGGTGGCGGGTGTGGCCGTGCCGCTGGGTAACCGTTCCCGAAATCGGGCACGCGTCAGCGAACTGGCTGCAGAACAGGCATGGAACCAGGCGCTGGCAGTAACGGAAGCAAACGACCTTGAGGTGCGTTTGTTCGAGTTGTATCAGGAGCTGCTGCATAGTCGCCATCAGGCCACGTCACTGGTCGAGCAAATCATTCCGCGTCTTGAGAAGGCAACAAATGCCGCCAACGATGCTTATAACCTTGGCCGCTTTACTTATCTGGAATGGCAATCCGTTCAGCAGGAGCTGCTTGATGCGCGCCTTGAGTTGATCAATGCGCGGCTGGTCTCCCATGCCAATTTGACCGAACTCGAACGCCTTACCGGCCTGTCCCTGTCTGCTGATCAAAAGGAGCACAACCAATGAAAGCTTTAACAATCCTGACGGGACGATTGGCGCTGGTCTGGTTGCTGTTATCGCTTTCCGCTGGCTCCCTCGCGGCGGGAATGGCAGCGGAAGGTGAGGTGGAGCCGGAGAAAGGGCCAAACAACGGTCGCATGCTGCGCAAGGGCGATTTCGCCGTTGAACTGGCCATCTTCGAAACCGGTGTGCCACCGGAATATCGTGCGTGGATCAGCAATGACGGAGAGCCAGTACCGCCGCAGGAGGTCAGCCTGAAAGTAGTGTTAACCCGGCTTGGCGACGTGCAGGACAACATCAGTTTTGCACCGCAGGGTGATTTCCTGCGTGGCGATATGGAGATTTATGAACCGCATTCTTTCGTGGTGACGGTCACCGCACAGCACGCTGGCGCCACATACCAGTGGCAGTACGACAGTTTCGAGGGACGTACCCGCATTGAGCAGGCGGTGGCTGATGCCATGGGTGTGGTGACGGAAGTGGCCGGGTCGGCGGTACTGCACGAAACGGTCACGGCGTATGGACGCCTGGTGTTCCCGCCGCAAGGGCTGCGCGAGTTGCGGGCACGCTTCGACGGACAGATCGTGCGTATGCACCAGCAGCAGGGTAACACCGTACGCAAGGGCGATGCCTTGTTCACGATCGAGAGTAACGAAAGTCTTCGCGCTTACACAGTGCGCGCACCGATGGATGGCGTGATTGCGTCACAACAAGGTGCTGAAGGTGAGTTGGCTGGTGATCGCGTACTGGTCCAACTGGCTGACCTGTCGAGCGTCCAGGCACAGCTAGATGTGTTTCCAGGCGACAGCGAGCGCCTTGTCCTTGGCGCGCCGGTGACACTACGACAAGCCGGTGACGCGGAGGCAGCACCGGTACACGGCAAGGTGGTGTTTATCGGGCCGCTGCGCTCGGCGGCGCAGGCACAACCTGTGCGTGTGCAATTGATGTCTCCTCCGGCCAGCTGGCTCGCCGGGCAATTTGTCTCGGCAGCGATTGAAGTGGCGCAGCATCCGGTTGAGCTTGCAGTCAAGCGCACCGGCTTGCAGGGCTTCAGGGATTTCACCGTCGTCTTTGCCAAGATCGGTGAGCAGTATGAGGTGCGCATGCTCGAACTGGGACGGCAGGACAACGAGTGGGTTGAGGTGCTTGGTGGGCTTGAGCCGGGCACAGAGTACGTTAGCGAGAACAGTTTCCTGTTGAAGGCGGATGTCGAAAAATCCGGCGCTTCCCACGACCACTAAGGACGCGATGACATGCTTGAACGAATCATTCAACAGGCCATCGACCGGCGCCGTCTGGTATTGGTGGTGGTGGCGGGGTTGTGCCTGCTCGGGCTCTGGAATTTCCAGCGCCTGCCGATAGACGCGGTCCCGGACATTACCAATGTCCAGGTCATGATCAACACGGAGGCGCCAGGTTATACACCGCTTGAGGTTGAACAGCGCGTGACCTATCCGGTCGAGACCGTCATGGCAGGCTTGCCGGGTCTCGCTTACACACGCTCTGTGTCGCGTTACGGTTTGTCCCAGGTGACGGTGATCTTTAACGATGACACCGATATCTACTTTGCTCGCCAGCTGGTCAATGAGCGACTTGCGGCAGCACGCGCGGATCTTCCGCTTGGCCTGCAACCCGAGATGGGACCGATTGCCACCGGTCTCGGCGAGATCTTTATGTTTACCGTGGATGCTGAGCCCGGCGCACTGGGCAGTGACGGTAAACCACTGACGCCCACTGACTTGCGTTCGGTGCATGACTGGATCATCCGACCGCAATTATTGCGCGTGCCCGGTGTGGTCGAAGTCAACCCGATTGGCGGTTATCAGCGCGAGATTCTGCTGGCCATCGAGCCGGCAAAACTGTTGGCGGCGGGTGTTACCCAACAACAACTTGTCGAGGCGGTGCAGAATAACAACCAGAACCGTGGTGTCGGCTTTGTTGAGCGCAACGGTGCGCAGTGGTTGCTGCGCGTTCCCGGTCAGGTCTCGTCACTGGAGGCACTGGGTGAGATACCGCTGCTGGCCGCCGACGGTACACGTCTGCGCATTCGGGATGTGGCCAGCGTCAAGGAAGGGCTGGAACTGCGCAGCGGTGCGGCCACCCAGAACGGACGCGAAGTGGTGATGAGTACGGTTTTCATGCTGGTTGGTGAAAACAGTCGCACCGTTGCCAGTGCAGTCGGACAGAAACTGGAGGAGATCAAGGCCGGCCTGCCCGAGGGCGTTACTGTCACAGCCGCCTATGACCGCACCGGGCTGGTCGACAAGACCTTGCAGACAGTACAGAAAAACCTGCTGGAAGGTGCGCTGCTGGTCATCGTTATCCTGTTCCTGTTGCTCGGCAACGTACGCGCGGCTTTGATCACGGCTGCTGTGATCCCGATTGCCATGCTGATGACCATTACCGGCATGGTGCATGCGCGCGTCAGCGCCAACCTGATGAGCCTTGGCGCCCTCGACTTCGGCCTGCTGGTTGACGGGGCGATCATCATTGTCGAGAACTGCCTGCGCCGCCTGAGTCAGGCGAAGGTCGCCGGGCAGTCGCTGGCCTATCGCGAGCGGCTGGATATTGTTTTTACTGCCACACGGGAAGTGATCCGGCCGGCGCTGTTTGGTGTCTTCATCATTACAGCGGTGTACCTGCCGATCTTCTCGCTGTCCGGCGTGGAAGGAAAGATGTTCCATCCGATGGCGTTAACGGTGGTCATCGCGCTGAGCTGCGCCATGCTGCTGTCGATTACCTTTGTGCCCGCCTGCGTCGCGCTGCTGTTCCGTGATGCCGTGGAGGAAAAGGAAGCGCGCGCCATGACGCGGCTGCGAGACGGCTACCAGACGTTGCTGCACAAGGCTGTTGCCATGCGTCATGCGGTGGTGGCCATGGCGGTGCTGGTAGTGCTGGGATCGCTGGTGATGGCGACGCGTCTGGGTAGCGAGTTTGTTCCCAACCTGGATGAGGGCGATATTGCCATGCATGCGCTGCGTATCCCGGGTACGTCACTGGGGCAGGCGATTGCCATGCAGGAAACGCTGGAAGAGAAAATCCGCGAGATGCCGGAAGTCGAGCGTGTGTTTGCCAAGATTGGTACCGCCGATGTGGCCACGGATGCGGTCCCGCCAAGTGTCGCCGATAACTTCATTATTTTGAAACCACGTGAGCAATGGCCTGACCCGGGCAAGCCGAAGGCCCAGGTGGTGGACGAACTTGCCGCACTGGTCGAGACAGTGCCCGGCAGCCGCTATGAGTTTCTTCAGCCCATCCAGATGCGCTTCAACGAGCTGTTGGCGGGGGTGAGGGCAGAGCTTGCCATCAAGGTATTTGGCGACGATTTTGATCAGCTGGCGGCGCTCGGTGGGCAGATCGAGTCGGTAGTGACCGGTATTGAAGGTGCTGCGGACATCCAGATGGAGCAGGTCACCGGCCTGCCGGTGCTGACCATTACACCACGGGAAGACGTGCTCGCCGGTTATGGCCTGAGCAAGTCTGCGCTGCAGTCTCAGCTGGCGATTGCACTGGGCGGCGAAGTCGCCGGCAGGTATTACGAGGGCGACCGCCGCGCCGACATTGTGGTCCGTCTGGAAGAACGTTATCGCACTGACATGGACGGTCTTGGCTACTTCCCGATTCAGGTGCCAGGCGTCGGCGCCGTGCCACTGCGAGAGCTCGCCAGCATTGAACTGGTGGATGGCTTTAACCAGGTCAACCGCGAAAATGGCAAGCGTCGCGTCGTCGTGACCGCCAACGTGCGTGGTCGCGACCTGGGCTCCTTTGTTGACGAAGTGCGCGATGCGGTGCGGCGGGAGGTATCGGTACCGGCAGGCTATTGGGTCGAGTACGGCGAGACCTACGAGAAGCTCCAGTCTGCCAGCCAGCGCTTGACCCTGGTGGTGCCCCTGACCTTGTTAATGATTATCGCCTTGCTGTACTTCGCCCTCGGTTCCATGAAAGATGCACTGGTGATCTTTACCGGCGTCCCGCTGGCCCTTACCGGTGGCATCCTGTTGCTGCTGCTGCGCGATATTCCATTCTCGATTTCCGCCGCAGTCGGCTTTATTGCCCTGTCGGGGATTGCCATCCTGAATGGACTGGTAATGGTGTCCTTTATTCGCGAACTGATTCGTGAAGGCGCAGGGCTGGATGCGGCGATCATCGAGGGCGCGGTAACGCGGTTGCGGCCGATCATCACCACGGCGCTGGTGGCATCGCTGGGCTTTGTGCCGATGGCCCTGAACACCGGCATCGGCTCGGAGGTGCAGCGTCCTCTAGCCACAGTGGTCATCGGCGGCGTGATCTCATCCACGCTGCTGACGCTCTTCGTACTGCCTGCGCTGTACCGTCTGGTAAATGGCGCGGCCGCGAAAACTCGTTCAACGACAGGAGAATAAAACAGATGCTGAGAATTTGGCTGGCAGCCTTGCTGCTGCTTACAAGTGGGATTGTGCTGGCACACGGCATGTCCGCCGAGGACCAGGCACGCGCGCTGAGTGCGGGCTATCTGGAATACATTGAACTCGGCGCGGTGCACATGATCACCGGCTACGATCATCTGCTGTTCCTGTTCGGCGTGGTGTTTTTCCTGACGCGTTTCGGCGATATCGTGCGGTTTATTACCGCGTTCACCATTGGCCACTCGATCACGCTGGTATTTGCCACCCTGTACGGGATTCGCGCCAACTACTATCTGGTTGATGCGGTGATCGCCCTGACAGTCTGCTACAAGGCGTTCGATAACCTCGGCGGCTTCAAGCAGTACCTGCAGATGAAGTCTCCGAACCTGATGTGGATGGTGTTTGCGTTTGGCCTGATCCATGGCTTTGGCCTGTCAACCCGGCTGCAGCAGTTGCCGCTGTCGGAGGATGGCCTGGTACTGCGCATTCTGGCATTTAACGTAGGTGTCGAAGTGGGGCAGGTGGCTGCGCTGGCGATCATGCTGTTCCTGCTGTCCGGCTGGCGCCGGACAGAATCATTCAAGCACTTCAGCCGGGCAACCAACTGGCTGCTGATGATGCTGGGTGTGCTGTTGCTGCTGATGCAGCTCCACGGCTACCAGCATTCCGCGTACCCGGATGACTTTCCGCTGAACAAGGATGACCACGGCCATGTTCACGAGGACATGGAAGCGGAAATGTCACCGCTGTCCGGTTACCAGAAGCGCCTTGATCTGGCGCCAGAGGCGGAGACCGATGCCAGCCCTGCCACTGACGAGAGCATCGAGTCGCCGCTTGAACCGGAAATCCCCGATCCATCGCCGCACCAGCATGGTGACGGCGCCTACCACACTCACTGATAGTTGACTGACAAGAGGACGCAGAAATGAAATTTTTCAGGATGGCCTTGCTGGTAATGGTGTGCTCGGTTTCCGGCATGGCGTACGCGCACGGCGGCCACACGGCGGTGTCAGCCGCCGAGGCGCAGGACATTGCCCGCCGCGTTGCCGTCAAGCTGGCCGAGGAAGACCGTGGCATGGGCTTTGGCAAGCTCGACGAAAGCTGGAAGGACATCCCGGCGGGGAGTGTTGCTATTGGCAAGTCCGGGCCGGGCTACTACATCGTCACGCTGAAACATGACGGTGAAGGCCGTACCCTGTACGTGCTGATGTCGAAGGGTGGCGATGTGTATGACGTCAACTTTACGGGGCAGTTTGAAGGGATCAACTGACCGCGTCGTTGCCTGCCCGGATTTTGTGTTCCGCCTGCGTCGGCTCGTGGAGAAATCGTGTCGTTATTGATAGTGAAATACCTGACTTCCGCCGCAGTAGTGGTGGTTGTTTCCGAGGTCGCCAGACATAGTGACCGCGTTGGTGCCCTCATTGCGTCGTTGCCAATGGTGACGCTGATGGTGCTGGTCTGGCTTTATCTTGAGGGGCAGCCAGCGGAAAAAATCAGCAATCATGCCTGGTACACCTTTTGGTACGTGCTGCCTACACTACCAATGTTTGCACTGTTTCCAGCCATGCTTGAACGGTTCGGGTTCTGGTCCGCACTGATTCTTTCGGCACTTCTGACCGGTGCCTGCTTTGTAGGGCTCGCGGTCGTGGTGAAGCGTTTTGGCATCCACCTGTGGTGATTGCGTGGTGGAATGTCACGCATCCTTCCCCGGGAAGATATTCGGGAAGCTTTGTTGCGGGGGTGTGTTTGGGGTGAACGGTAAGAAGCCAAAAGTTCGTTCGTTATGGTTCGCAGATACTCATGGAAATCCGGCGCGCTGGTATAGCTTTTAGTATAGCTTTTCACCCCTAAAAACACATTAACCTATTGAAAATCAAAGAACACGCACTGCTGCATCAAGAGAGAGTGTAAGATCCCTCCATCAGGTTGATCATGGCATGGTTTCGTGCCTGATAATTTCCAATGTATTGATTATTAAGAAAAAACAATCTTCCGGTAGACTGGTCTACAGTGCTGATGGTGCTATAATTGGTCGCATTCTCGCGAGGCATGGTCATGACAACAAAAGTAGCCACCTTGGAAATGAAAAGGGCGTACGTTGACAGGGTACGTCGGGCGAACTACGAGGCTAGCCTCCGTCTTGAGGGGTTTCCGGCTGACCTGTCTGCTGTTACCAGGCCCGTGCCGTCTCGTGCTGCCGTGATTCAGGCTTACCGTAAGCAGGTGAAATCCTGAGTGTCGACAAATATGGTACCGGACAAGACCCCTACTGCTATCAGGGGTCTACCGTACTGAGAAACCTTTTGAATATTGAGGACGACCAGGAGCTGGCGGAGGCAGAGCAAAAGCTGACAAGCATAGCTGTAAGTGAAATCGGATTTTCTCCTCCCCCCTATGATTTGCCCTACTTGCAAAGTCTGCATCGCCATCTTTTCAACGAAGTCTTTTCCTGGGCAGGCGAGATTCGCACCATTGATATCTCCAAGGGTGCAACACGTTTTTGCCGGACAGATCGAATCGTTCCTGAGGCTACGAAGATATTTGAATCTATGGCTCAGGCCGGATGGTTCGAGGGTATGATCAGGTCGGATCTGATAAGGGCTATTGCGGAGTATTACGGCGATTTGAACATGGTCCATCCATTCCGTGAGGGGAATGGAAGGGCTCAACGACTCCTGTTTGAGCATTTGGTCGTCAACGCGGGGTATCAGATTGGCTGGGCACCAATAACGGAAGAGGAATGGCTGCAGGCAAATATAGATGGAGTAGACTGCAATTATGCAGGTTTGATCCAAGCTTTTGAGAAGTGCATTGGTGAGCCAATTTCTGAGTGAAAAACTGCGGCGTGAGTGCTGGCTTTTTTCCTCAGTGGAGGCAAGGTTTACGAGTGATCCGGGACTTGAACCCGTAAAACGGATTTTAGAGCGGGGGTAATTTCAGGGGTAACTTTTTAGCATAATTTGAAATTTCCTTAATAATCATAATGCTTTATCTTTCGTTAAAGTCCCTCCTGGCGCACCAGATTCTCAATCTTCGGTATGGCTTTGTATGCCGTCTCTCAAGCCCCCCCCAACGTGCTTTTCTGCTTCCTGACAAAAAGTTTTCTGATGTCGTGTGCTGCTGTTATTTCCGGTGGTTCTCAACGGGAACGACTTTCTGCATGATGTTGACCCGTGGTTTCCGGTGCTGAGGAAGGTGTGATGGGTTTTCTGCGATGTTATTTAACAGTGCTGCTGTGTATGACCAGCGGTATGGCGGCGGCCATGTCTTTATCGGAGGCGTTTGATCGGGCGGTTCGCCATGATCCGGCGATTCCTCAGTCGCTCGCCATTTACGAAGCGGAGCGTGCCCAGTCCGGTGCCATTTCCGGTGAGCGGAAACTCAGAGCGAATGCCTTCGGTCAGTTTTACCGGGGGCGCAGCGAAGTTGAGAGCAATTTTTTCTTGTCTGGCACGGAGTATGGTAATCAGCAGGTGATTGGCGTGGAGTTGCGTCAGCCCCTGTTTCGCCGAGACTGGCGGGCACTTGGGCGTCAGGCTCGAGCGCTTGATGAGCAGGCAGAACTGGGTCGTGAGGACCGTATTCAGAGGCTCGTGCTGCGTCTGGCGGACCGTTATTTCGGTGTTCTA
>PGZG01000038.1 GCA_002840115.1 Gammaproteobacteria bacterium HGW-Gammaproteobacteria-14
GGGGGCGCCATCGCGGCTGCTGAGGGCCGCCAGCGGATTGGCAGTCCCGGTCAGGGACTGGCCGCAGGCAACACCGATCTTGCGAGTGCCGTAATCAAAGCCGAGCACGGTTTCAGGCATGTCCGGCATGTCCACTGAGTAGGCGGATATCTACGCCAAGGCTGGCAGCGCTGTGCTGCCAACGTTCTGTCAGAGGCACCTCAAACAGGGTGTCGGCATCGGCGGCGACGCTGAGCCATGCATTGTCGAGCATTTCCTGCTCCAGCTGCCCGGCCTCCCATCCTGCATAGCCGAGTGCGGTGAGGCTGCGAGTTGGGCCGCGCCCTGCGGCAATGGCCTCAAGAACATCTTTCGAGGTGGTGAGTCTGAGGCCGTCCATCAAATGGTGGCTACCAAGCCAGTCCTCGCCGGTGTCCGGGTGCAGAATAAAACCGGTCTCCGGCCGCACTGGGCCGCCTTGCACCACCTGATGATGTCCTTGTAAGCCGCGGTGGGGAATGCTGAGATCGTCAAGGATGTTTTCTATGGTCAGCGATGAGGGCCGGTTGATCGATAGCCCCATGGCGCCTTCGGCATTGTGCTCCACCACCCAGACAACGCCGTGGTGGAAATTGGGATCGTCCAGTTGCGGCATGGCGATCAGAAAGTGGTTTTTCAGGCTTGGATAACTCATGCAGGCAGTATTGGGGTTCCCAGGGCAGGCCACAAGGGCGGCATATGAGCAATTAACAGGATTCGGGTTAATGAGATGTGAGCCGCTCTCGCGCATCGAAGCGCCAGGTGCGGATTATCTCCAGAATATCTACATTGCGGCGCATCTCGTCGGGGAAAGGCAAGAAAGGTGCTGCCAGCCGCACACTCTGAATGGCGGCCTGATCGAGGAAGCCATGTCCGGAGGACTGCGATACCTCGATGTTGTCAACCTTGCCGTCTGGCAGTAACCGCACAACCAGTCGCACGTTGCCAAAAATGCCTTCTGAAAGAGCCCGTTGAGGAAAGTTGCGGGTGCCAATTTCTTCCACTGAGCGGCGAAAGGCATCCAGATAGGCGGCTTCATAGTGTGCCCGTGCTGAGACCGCTGTGAGATGGTGCACTCTCGGACGTCTGGCATAGGCTTGTTGTTGGGCGTCCAGGCGCGCCTGCAGGCTGGCAATTTCCTCGCTCAGGGCGACATCGGAGTCCCGTTCGGCTCGTGGTAACGGGGTACTTTGTGCAGCGCTGGACTCCGTGCGCGCGGGGGCCTTGCGGCTTGCCACGCCCTGGGTGGTCAGAATCACCCGTTGAGTGATGGCTGGGTCGCGAGCGCCGGGAGATTGAAGCTGTAATTGAGCAATGTTTTGACTATCAAAGGGAGATTGCTCGGTGGTGGTGACTTCTTTCTTTTCATCGAGATCGCCAGAGGCCTGCTGGTTGGCCTGGGCAATAAAGTCCGCGTCTTCGGGGGCTTGGTCACTGAGCTGGTGAGCCAATGTGACCTCAATGCTGGTGGCCGTTTGCCCCGGCGGTTCGGGTGCAAAGCCGAGGCCGAGAATCACCACCGCATGCAGGGCTGCGGCGAGAAATAGCATAAAGCTCAGTCGGTCGGCCGGAGTCACCGGCGGTGCGTTACTGGCGGTCACCGTGGCAGGGCTCCAGACGGCAGTTTGGTGGGGCTTTTGCTCATGCCTTGTCCTGTATTGCATTGCCCTGCGCGCGAATCGCCAGCAAGGCATCGAACAGCTGGCCAGCAATATTGATGCCGTAGATCTCGTCGAGTTCGCGAATGCAGGTCGGGCTGGTCACGTTGATTTCTGTCAAATAGTCGCCGATCACATCAAGGCCAACAAAATAAAGGCCTTTGGCTTTCAGGGTTGGGCCTACCTGCTGGCAAATCCAGCGATCTCGCTCACTCAGTTCGCGGCCAACGCCGCTGCCGCCGGCGGCTAAATTGCCGCGTAGCTCACCCTCTTTGGGAACCCGGGCCAGCGCATAATCTATTGGCTCGCCATTGATCATCAAGATGCGTTTGTCGCCCTGGGTGATCTCCGGGATATAGCGCTGGGCCATGATGGGTGTGGCGCCTTGCCCGGTCAGAACCTCAACAATCACGCTGATGTTGGGACTGTTGGCGGTTACCCGGAAGATGTTCGAGCCGCCCATGCCGTCCAGTGGCTTCATGACTACATCCCCATGCTCGCTCACAAAAGCGCGCAGCAGGTCGCTACGACTGGCGACCAGTGTCGGTGGGCAGCACTGGGGGAAATCGGTGGCAAACAGCTTCTCGTTACAGTCGCGGACGCTGTCGGCTCGGTTCACCACCATAACCCCGTCCGCCTCAAGCTTTTCAAGCAGATAGGTGACGTATAGGTAGTCGTTATTGAATGGCGGGTCCTGTCGCATCAACACAATATCGAGGGTGCTGAGGTCAAGGTCTTGCGCTTCTTCGACCTCAAACCAGTGCTGGTTATTATCAATAACATGCAGTTCCGCGGCCCGGGCGCGGGTACGGCCATCCCTCACGTAGAGGTCGGCGGGGGTCATATACCAGACCTGCCAGTCGCGACGGCGCGCCTCAAGCAGCATGGCGAAGGTGCTGTCTTTCCACGGTTTGATCTTGTTGATGGGGTCCATTACGACCCCGAGGCGGATTGTCATTGGGGCTCCCCTGACGGCGCCAACATGGTAGCAGTGAGGTTGGTGCCACACCATCAGCTGCGGCGCTTTTTGCAGCATTTATAAGGTGTTATGGATTGAATGTGGAAACTGTGTTAAAACTCGGCTCTGGGCTAGGACAATACTACTACTTGGCGGAATAAGAACCCAAAAAGCCAAGAAATACAACATGTTAAGCCTCTAACTGCTGACGGCTGAAGGCTGCATTCCATGACAGAAGAAAACTTCCAGGATTTGAAGGTGATGGTGATCGACGACTCGAAAACGATTCGTCGTACCGCTGAAACGTTGCTCAAGAAGGCTGGCTGTGAGGTGATCACCGCCACGGACGGTTTTGATGCGTTGGCGAAAATTGCCGATACCAAACCGAACATCATTTTTGTCGATATTATGATGCCACGGCTCGACGGGTATCAGACCTGTGCGTTGATCAAAAATAACAGTGCGTTCAAAAACACCCCGGTCATTATGCTGTCGTCGAAAGACGGTCTGTTTGATAAGGCCAAGGGACGTATTGTGGGTTCTGATGAGTATCTCACCAAGCCGTTTTCCAAAGAGGAACTGCTGGGTGCGATTCGAGAACATGTTAATCACTGAGCATCGCATGGCTCAAAGGGCGATGTGAAAAGGCTGGTTGTTTATGGCACGCATTTTAATTGTCGACGATTCTCCGACGGAAACGTACAAGTTGCGAGAAGTGCTTGAGCGCCACGGTCATGAAGTGATCGAGGCGGCTAATGGCGCTGACGGCGTAGCGGTTGCTCGCGCTGAAATGCCCAATCTGGTGCTCATGGATGTGGTGATGCCTGGCCTGAACGGTTTCCAGGCTACTCGCCAGCTCACCAAGGGTTCAGACACAGCGCATATCCCTATTATTATTGTTACCACCAAAGATCAAGAAACTGATCGCGTGTGGGGACAGCGACAGGGCGCGCGCGATTATTTGACCAAACCGGTGGATGAGGATGTGCTGATGCGCACCGTAGACCGGATGTTGGCAGAAGGATGAGAGGGACTATGCTGTGAGTGCTGCGTCCGCTGCCTTTATCAAACTGGCGGAGTATTCCGCTCGTTGCCGAGAGCGTGCGCTGCAGTTGCCGTCTCGTCAGGATGTGGTGGAGTACTGGAGTGGCATTGGTTTTTTGCTTGACGGCAATCGCTACATTGCGCCGTTGGAGCAGGTCAGTGAAATCCTGACAGTGCCGTCGTATACCCGTGTGCCCGGTGTGCATCACTGGATGAAAGGCATCGCTAATGTCCGTGGTCGCTTGATGGCAGTTATGGATCTCACCGGGTTTCTGGAAAAAAGCACGGCACTTCAGGAAAAGCGCCGTCGTTTGTTGGTGATCGATCAGGGGGATCTCTATACCGGGCTCACTGTGGACGATGTGTATGGTATCCAGCATTTTCCAGTGACCGGCTATGTGGCCGAGCCCGCTGGGGTGGACGACGCGGTAAGACCTTTTATTCAGGGTGCTTATGAAAAAGATGGGGACTTCTGGCAGGTATTCAGCATTGAACTGCTGGCAGAAGATCCGAGGTTTCTGCAGGTGGCCAGAACGGGCTGATCCTGTAGGGGGAATAGTTAAAACAACACAAGTGCAAGGCAGGCCAGGAGCCAAGTTATGAATTTCAATCCGGGAGAGGTGCTCGCCAGATTACGTGGCGGCGTTGGCGATAACCCTTTGACGTTGGGTTTGTACGCAGGTGCTGGTGTGGCAGCGCTGCTGGCGGTATTCAACTTCAGTTTTCTCGCGATTCAGGCAAACACGGCGAAGGAAAATATTACCTACGCGTCGGAGCTTCGGGTTGTTTCCCAGCAGATTGCCAAAAACGCACTGGAAGCTGCGGCGGGTAACGAAGAGGCGTTTGAGTTGTTGGCGGGGGCCACATCCAGTTTCCAGGGAAGTTGGGATGCGGTTAGTCAGGCCAGTGTTCGTGACCCGGAGTTGATTAGTCGTCTTGATGGCTTGTGGAACGAAGTAAGAAATGGCGCCGACGTGATCCTGGGTGGTGAAGATACCGTTGTCGATTTGCATGAAGTTGCGGACACCCTGTCACAGACGGTGCCACAGCTGCAGGCGGAATATGAAGGCGTTGTTCAAATTCTGGTGGAACTCGGGGCAGACCCTGAGCAGGTTGCTATAGCAACTCGACAGTCTTTGCTGGCGGAACGAATCTTGCGATCCATTGACCGCGTACTGGCTGGTGGTGATGGTGCGGTTCAGGCGGCTGATAGTTTTGGTCGTGATGCGAGTCAGTTCGGTCGTGTTATGAACGGTATGATTGAAGGTGATGACGCGCTGGGCATTGAGCGTATTGATGATCCAGAGGCATTGGATTATCTGGCGGAAATTGCCGAGCTGTTCGATGAGTTTGTAAACCAGTCTGTTGATGAAATTCTTGAAACCGCACCGGAGCTGTTCCAGGTCCGGGCTGCGGCAGATAATATTTTCCGTCGTTCTCAGGAGCTGCTGGAAGAGTCCACATTGCTGGCGGATGAGTTCGAGCAATCCACCGGCGGCGTATTCCCATCAGTGCTTGCGGGTTTGATTTTCTCCGCAATAGCGCTGGGCTTGTTTGTCCTGATCGTGTTCCAGCGGATGGGAGAAGACAAGAAGAAGAAAGAAGAGCTTGAGTCGGAAAATCAGCGAAACCAGTCTGCTATTTTGCGTCTTCTGGATGAATTGGGTGATCTTGCAGACGGTGACTTGACGGTACAGGCGACAGTAACCGAGGACTTCACCGGTGCAATCGCTGACTCCATCAACTTCTCCATTGACCAGCTGCGCTCTCTGGTACAAACCATTAACCAGACTGCGGTGCAGGTGGCCTCTGCTGCCCAGGAAACCCAGTCCACGGCTATGCATCTTGCCGAAGCATCTGAGCATCAGGCGCAGGAAATTGCCGGTGCCTCTGCCGCTGTAAACGAAATGGCGGTCTCCATTGACCAGGTGTCCGCCAACGCCTCTGAGTCCGCGGCCGTTGCGGAACGAGCGGTAGCCATCGCCAACAAGGGCGCGGAAGTGGTACAGGCAACGATCCACGGCATGGATACCATCCGTGAGCAGATTCAGGAAACCTCGAAACGTATTAAACGTCTGGGTGAATCGTCCCAGGAGATTGGTGACATCGTATCGCTGATTAACGACATTGCTGACCAGACCAACATTCTGGCTCTTAACGCGGCGATTCAGGCGTCCATGGCTGGTGAAGCAGGTCGAGGCTTCGCGGTTGTTGCCGACGAAGTACAGCGCCTTGCAGAACGTTCCGCTGCGGCAACCAAGCAGATTGAAACTCTGGTTAAAACGATTCAGACCGATACCAACGAAGCGGTTATTTCAATGGAGCAAACCACTGCTGAGGTAGTGAAGGGTGCACGACTGGCCCAGGATGCGGGTGTGGCTCTGGAAGAAATTGAGAACGTATCGAAGAACCTTGCGGACCTGATTCAGAACATTTCCAACGCTGCTCGCCAGCAGGCCGCTTCTGCCGGTCACATCTCCAACACCATGAACGTTATTCAGGAGATTACCTCGCAGACTTCGTCGGGTACCACGGCCACTGCGCGGTCCATTGGTAACCTCGCGGAGATGGCTCAGGAGATGCGTAACTCAGTTGCCGGTTTCCGTCTGCCGAACTGAGTTGCAGAGTAAACCGGCTCTGAACACGGAGCCAAGATGTCGAGTGTTGCTGTGGCAGATCGCTGGTCGATCAAAAATACGCCGGTCATGGAGCAAGAGCAGTTCGAGCTCTGGCAGGCCTTGCTGGAAGAGCGCACTGGCATGACTTTGAGCCAGGAGCGCAAGACGTTTCTGGAGACCAGTCTTAGCATTCGCATGCGTGAATTGGGTCTGGATGATTACGAGGTTTACTACGAGCAGTTGCTAGTGGGAACCACGGAATCAAAAGCGATGGAATGGTCGGTGTTGGTGGATCGGCTGACGGTTCAGGAGACCAGCTTTTTTCGACACCCAAGTTCCTACGCGTTGGTAGAGGAATACGTTTTGGAGTTCTGTCGGCGTCCCGGTACAGAAACTCTGGATGTTTGGAGTGTGGGTTGTTCAACAGGGGAGGAGCCTTACTCCCTGGCGATGTTGATCCATGCCATTTTTGAAGAAAGCAAGAGCAAGCACCTTTTTGGCGTTACGGCGACGGATATCAGCTTGCCAACACTGTCAAAAGCTCGCCGGGGTAACTACCCCGCCCGGCGAGTTGAGCGTGTGGACGTAATGATGCGTGAGAAGTATTTCGAGCGTATGAGTGAGCGGGAATATCAAGTGACGCCGAGCCTGAGAGACCGGGTCTGTTTTGCCAGACTGAATGTGCTTGAGCTGAGTAAAGCCCCGATGGGCAATATGGATCTGATTTTTTGTCAGAACATGCTGATTTATTTTCGACGCTGGCGGAAGCGAGAGATCGTTACCCATCTGGCGGAGCGTTTGGCACCGGGTGGCATGATGGTTCTCGGGCTTGGCGAAATTACTGATTGGAGTCACCCGGATCTTGAGCGGGTGCCCTTTAAAGACACTCTGGCGTTTCGGCGTCGCCGGGGTTGATCGGGAGCGGACATGACCGACCGACATGATTACCTGGCCCTCGACTGGGTGCGCGGTGAGATTCAGGAAACCCTGAATCAGGCCCAGCAGGCTCTGGAGGCGTATGTCGATAATCCGGATGATTCTACCCGGATGCGTTTCTGTCAGACTTATTTGCATCAGGTGTATGGCACCTTGCAGATGGTTGAGTTCTACGGCGCTGCATTGCTCGCCGAAGAAATGGAAAAGCTGGCTCAGGCGTTACTTGACGGCCGTGTGTCGCAGTTGGCGGATGCGCAGGAAACTTTGATGCGCGCCATTCTTCAGCTGCCTCCTTATCTGGATCGTGTCCAGGCAAGTCGTCGAGATTTGCCGTTGGTTCTGCTGCCATTATTGAACGACCTGCGGGCTTCCCGCGGTGAGTCACTACTGTCGGAAACTTCCCTGTTCAAACCCGATCTTGCGGGCGCCGCGAGCCATGGCGATGTGCCTGCATCGGTGTTTGATGATCCTGCCTTTCCGCAGTTGGTTCGTAAAATTCGGCAGATGTATCAAATTGCACTGCTTGGCGTTATTCGCGGTGAAAATCTGCCTGCCAATTATGCATTTCTTTCAAAAGTGTTCACCAAGCTAAAACAGGTGAGCGGTGATGCTGCAATGACTCCGTTGTGGCAGGTAGCTGCTGCCTTAACAGAAGGGCTCGCAGCAGGTTCGGTGCAGCTTGGCACGTCGATTAAATCGGTGCTTGGTCATCTGGACCGCTTGCTGCGAGTTATCGCTAAAGAGGGTGCTCCAGCATTGACGAAGGCTCCGCCTGCCGAGTTGATGAAAAACCTTCTTTACTATATCGCCAAGAGCGACGGTGATACCTCGTTGATCAGGAAGGTACGTAGCGATTATCGTTTGGAAGATTCGTTGCCTTCTGATGAGTTGGTGAATGCGGAACGGGCAAAAATGAGTGGCCCGGATCAGGCCGCCATGACCTCTGTGGTTGGTGCATTAACGGAAGAGATCAACAAGGTTAAAGATGCACTGGAAAGCTTTGTTCATAATGACGAAGTGGATGGTAGTAAGCTGAGGCCTCAAAGTCTGGTGCTTAAACAGGTTGCTGATACTGTTGCGGTGTTGGGGCTTGGCCAGCCACGCCAGTTGGTTGAAGACCAGCTGGTCGTCATTGATGCTATGGCGGCGGGTAAGCAGCCGGTTGATCGTGCAGCACTGATGGATGTCGCTGGTGCCCTGCTGTATGTCGAGGCGACGTTGCAGGGCATGATTGGCGAGCGTCGTTCGGTGGTGCGCGAAGGTGCGCTCAGTGTGGTGCCGGACCATGTGGAGAAGGCGCGTGATGCGGTGATCCGTGAATGTCGCGCAGGGCTTGAAGAAGCTAAAGATGGCATTGTTGAGTTTATTGCCTCGCAATGGCAGAAAGAACATTTGGCGGGTGTGCCTGAAAAACTGACCGCAGTTCGAGGCGGTCTTGAGATGATTCAGCTGCCCAGACCAGCGGCTATTTTGAGTCGTTGTGTCAGTTATATTGTTGAAGCGCTGTTGCCGGAGGACTCTGAGAGGCCAGAGTGGCGTAGTATGGATACGTTGGCGGACGCCATCACCAGCGTAGAGTATTACCTTGAGAGAATTACCGATGATCCGGAGTCCGGGGACGGCATACTTGATCTGGCTCGCAAAAGCGTAGGCCAATTAGGTTATGCCATTGAAGATGGTGACTTTGGTCGAGGCGATGAAGTTGCGCCAGCGGTTGTCAGTGCAGGTGTGGCTGGGCTGGCCAGTGAAGAAATCAGTCTGGAGCTGCCTGCGGTTGATATTAGTGAATCTACGTCGGTGGTTGAGCCAGAGCCGACGGAGGAGCCGTTTGTCGAGGCCCGCGTTTCTGTCGATGAAGAGCTCTCCATTGAGCCGGAAGTTGAGTCTAAAGTTGAGTCAGTGAGTGCCGCGCCAACGTCTGCTTTTGGCGATAACGATCTTATTGATGACGAAATTGTTGAAATATTTGTAGAAGAAGCAAGCGAAGTTCTCGAAGCTCTCAATCAGTATTTTCCCCGCTGGGCCGCCAATCAAGGCGACGAAGAGGCGTTGATTGAATTTCGGCGTGCCTTCCACACCCTGAAGGGCTCAGGTCGTATGGTGGGCGCCTCCACTGTGGGTGAGCTGGCCTGGTCCATTGAAAATATGATGAATCGGGTTATCGATAAAACTATCGTTGCACATCCGGTGCTTATCGAGTTGGTCCGAGAAGTGCACGGATTGATTCCATCTCTGGTGCAAGCATTTGCAGAGCGGCAAGCGGACCCTTGCGATGTGACGCCGTTGAGTGATGCGGCTAATACACTGGCTGCGGGAGGCTCTATTGATGTTGTCCCCGCGGTTCGCAGGGGAAGTGTCGGCGAGGAAAATACGGAAAACCTGCCTGTTAACGAAAGCGGCGCTTCTTTCTCTGATGGTGCCGCATCAGATGAAACGCAGGAGCCAGAAGGTGAAGGTCCTGATGAAGTGCTATTGGATATTTTCCGTACGGAGGCGGATGCCAATGTCGCGATGCTAGAAGAGTGGCTCAACGGCATTGATCCAGATCTGTCAGAGAACCCGTTAGAAGATACCGTGTATCGTGCCTTTCATACGTTGAAAGGCAGCGCCAGAATGGCAGGAGTAACCGGTGTTGCAGAGCTTGCGGAGCCGGCAGAATCCTATGCTCGTTCGCTGGCGGCTTCCGGAGGCGTGGCGAGCCGTGACGCGGTATCGCTGATTGCAGATGTGACGGCGGGTTTGCGGCAGGGTCTTGCAGAGTCCTCTACGACAGATGTTGCGATCCCTGATCTGGACTCTCTGCTTGAACGGTTACAGCAAGCGCTTGATGAGGGCAGCGCCAGTCCGGGTAATGATCCTCATCTGATAGCGGCGTTTTTGTCGGCGGGAATGGATCTTATCCTTGACGCAGACAGCTTGTTGTCACGCTGGTCGCAGCACCCGACCGAAACCGCAGAGCTCAAGCGTCTCCGTGATGAATTGGGGCTATTAAGCAGCAGTGCGGACACGGCCGGTCTACCTGAAATTGCCGAACTGTCGCGCATGCTTGAGCGGTGTTATTCAGCTTTGGCAGATGAGCGTATCAAGCTGACGGGTGATTTCCTTGATATTGCTATGCGTGCTCATGAAGCGCTACTGAATATGATGGACCATCTCGCTGCGGGTCAGAGCTTGCGTCGTGACGCTGCGTTGATTGAAGCGTTGGCCGCCTTTCTTGAGCGAGATCCGGAAGATGATGGCCCTGGCGGTATGGATGTCGAAGAGATCGATATTTCCGCGTTAAGTGCTCCGTTTGATGCAGAGTCTTCGGCACTGAATTGGGATGATGGGCTGCGTGATAATGCGGCTGATCTGGGCTCTTCGGGGGCCGAAAATGATGCGTTGATTGATGGATTGATTGAGTCAGCTGCAGCAACAGACGTTTCGGACGAAACCCCACTCTTCACAGAAGTTAATGATGCTGGCGGCGTGGCTGAAGCCGACGATATCAACTCGGTGGACCCGGAGTTGTTGGAAATCTTCCTCGAAGAAGCGGAGGAGGTGCTTGAAAGTGCCGGTCAGGCGCTGGATGCCTGGCAGGCAGGCGATCCGACACAGCTTGGTGGCTTACAGAGGGATCTGCATACTCTGAAGGGCGGCGCCCGGATGGCGGGTATTCGTGCTATTGGTGATCTCGCCCATGAGCTGGAAACACTTTATGAGGGTTTCGGTGCTGGGCAGCTCTCTGAAAGCGAGGAGTTATTTTCCTTGTTGCATCGTTGCCATGACCGCCTTTCGGATATGGTCGATTCCGTTCGGGCAGGGCAAAGCTGCTTGCATGCCCCGGAACTGATTAATGTAATTGTTGAGTTTCTGGGTGGTGAGTCGGGAGTTCCTGTTACTGAGTCGTTGCCAGACTCCGCCCAAGAAAATGTCACAACAGCGGCTCTGCCCATAGTGGATGAGGCGGATGCATCGACGATTTCTGACCACGCCTCCGCTGATCTCTCTGAGCCACAGGTTGATCTGCCCACCGAGCCCGTTGTGCTGGAGGAGGACGTTGCCCCACCTTCTCAAGCAGAGCGCGACCCGGAGTTGGTGGAAATTTTTCTTGAGGAAGCGGATGAAATCCTCGAAGCCGTGGGCACCAGCCTTGAATCCTGGATGGAAGCCCCGGATAACCTTATTGAGGTTCAGTCCCTTCAGCGCGATTTGCACACTCTGAAAGGTGGCGCAAGAATGGCAGAGATTCCCGAGCTGGGTGATCTTGGCCACGAGCTGGAAAATCTTTATGAAGGCCTGGCAATGGGCTCGCTCAAAGCATCGCCAGTGCTATTTGAGTTGTTGCACCGTTGCCATGACCGGCTGGCAGAGATGGTGGAGGGCGTCAAGGCCTCCCGCGTCCTTGCTACTGGCGACGATTTAATTGAGTGCATCCACGGCTTTATTGCCAATCCTTCCGGATTCGTATTGCCTCCACTGGCTGCTACTCCGAAGCCTCCGCAGGCCACATCGCCGGCTCCAAAGCCGGAAGTAGTGGCTGATGTCGTCGCTGATGTTGGCGCGCCAGTGGTCAGCGCTCACGGGGCGGCCGCCAATGGCTTTGTACTGCCGGCGGATGTAGACGCGGATATTCTCGATATCTTTGTGGAAGAGTCCGGCGAGCTATGCGAAGCGTTGGAGTCTCATCTGACGGCTTGGCAGCAAGAGCCGGAGAACGCAGCTCATGGCAATGAGCTGAAGCGTGTTTTGCATACTCTCAAGGGAGGTGCCCGCCTTGCCAATCTGAAAGAGCTTGGTGATATCAGTCATGATTTTGAAACCGCGCTTGATGAGATTGACATGCGCAAAGCCCCGGAGGGTGCTTTTTTTGAACGCATGCATGGCTGGCAGGACCTGATTAACACATTGGTTGAGCGGTTAACCTCGGCGGTTAAATCAGCAGCAGATAAATCCGTTGCCACATCAGTGGCGCCGGT